>NVWG01000186.1 GCA_002746185.1 Candidatus Hydrogenedentota bacterium | reverse complement strand
GTCGATTCCATGACGCTGTCTCCTTTTAATTCTTTAGTCAGATTAAAAAGATAGCCCATGGAACGGCTCAATACCTAATCACTGTGGGATGACTGTGTTCCTGAAATTCAAAAAAGTTGGCAAATAGATTTCGGTTTTCTTCGCAAATACTTTTGTCATCGAGTAGTTTTTCTTTACCTTTTTCATACTGACTTTTCCAATTCATTCTCTTTTCGGAAATAGGTGGTGCTTTATAAGCACTACACCGATTTGCTTCCTCAAATCAAAAATCCCCGAAAAAGTACACAAAAGTACTCAACGCCCTGGCCGGGATATGGTTACTTTTGCATACCTGTTTAGGGATTTTTCCGCCTATTTCCGCCCTCCGATATCTAGGATGAAGTGCTCATTTTTAAGTGTTGCGCTAATCCATCTTAAATCAGGTGCCATTTTATAAATCTATTTTTTAGACAACAGCTTATGACACAAACTACATTAACACGCACCTGCAATTGGTGCCGAAGGGAAATACGCGAAGGGCACAATGCTTCTAAACTTGAACAAGTCACGATTGAAGTCTATCAGTCAGTATCTATATCTATGCCGTATTTGTTTTGTTCCATTGAGTGCTTGAGAAATCACGCGAACGTCCTCATTGAAACCGAGCACAGGAAGTAATACCGAAACAGTTTTAAATCATTGATAGTTTCCACTACTCATGGGTAACAACTTACCCTGAGTCGACCTTGTAATGCGGTAGGACTAACCGAAAGGAACCTTTTTTATGGAGGAGCGTCCGGTTAGCGCACATACAAATGGAAATTAGACATGATAAACATGAATGGATAAAACAACACGAACAACGAACGACAATTATACAGGCACTGCACCAACCCATGACCGCCAGCCAATTGGCTGATGTGTCAGGGATAGCGGAAGCAATCTGTGCTCATGTACTGCGAGCGATGCAGAAACAAGATATAGTTACATGCCTGAATCCGACCGCGCGACGTAGTCGAGTATTTGGATTAACGACTGAAGGCCGAACAATTCGAAAAGGTATGCTTGAGTTACACAGTCAAGACTACATAGCTCCGGTAATCGACTGGGATCTCTACGGTTTTCTATGTTACGCCCATCGTACAGCGGTCATATTGGCTTTAGACGGAGCCATGCGACCCGCAGACATAAAGCGCCGCATTCTGTTCACGCAGGAAGGCGTATGCATCAGTTGCAATAATATCCGCGACCTGCTGAAAGAGCTACTCAATTACGGGGTGGTTGAACGGGAGATCGTAGGAAAATCACCATTCTACAGCTACCGACTAACGCCCGAAGGCGAAGTCTATCAACGGATGTTACTACGAGTTCAGCCCTAGATACTCACCAACCAGATGCTTCACTAATTTTTGGGATGTCGTAGGCTTTCTTGGGTTCCCAATGTAAATCACGGTCGATTTCAAATCCTTGGGGTGTTTTGATGTCCATCATTTCATCCAAGCTTAGATACCCCCATTCGCTATTCTGTCGGTCATTACTTAAAATGGCATAACCAAAGAATATACGGCTATCTGGTGAATACTCAGCGATGTACCAGTCCGACCCACCCAAGAAATAATGCTGGTGAATCATCCTGCTCTGAAGCGGCATATCCGCGCTGTCGCATAACATTGGCATTTTATTCAATTCCTCAATACTTGGTGCGTTCCACATACACACCCATACGACGAACTCCTATTTTAAGGTTGCTGTCACCATTGATCAGTAGGGAATGTAAATCAGTTGACTCATTTAAAGCAACGACCAATTTCCCGCTTTTATGAAACGAAACACGATTAAATGCATAGACGCACTCAATGGACTCAAAGAACTATCGGGCAACTCAGTCGATGTCATGATTACCTCGCCACCATATTGGTCGTTGCGGGATTATCATGTGAAGGGGCAATTGGGATTAGAACCCAACGCCGATGATTACTTGGATTCGCTCTGGGAAATATTTCGTGAAGTGAAGCGGGTACTCAAAGAAGACGGTACCTGCTGGGTGAATCTAGGTGATAAATACGGTACTCCTAATTCACCCTTTATTCATAGTCGTCGCGAAACCACTTGGGCGAAATGCTTACTCGGTATTCCTGAGCGATTTATCTTAGGAATGCAAGAGGAGGGATGGTTCCTTCGCAACAAAATCATCTGGCACAAACCTAATGCAATGCCGAGCGCAGTGAAAGATAGATTTTCTTGTACATGGGAATATGTTTTTTTCTTTAGCAATTCAGAAAAATACCATTTTGACCTTGATGCTATTCGCGTACCGCATAAACCCGAAAGCCTGAGACGGGCAAAAAACAAGTGGGACGGTAAAACCATAAAGGAGTGTAGCTGGAAAGGGCTATCACCTGAAGCTATGTGTCATCCCAAAGGGCGAAATCCCGGTGACATGGTCAATGATATGGGGATATTGAATAACAGCACGGCTAATTTATACCGAAGCAGTGATCTACAACCGCATCCAATGGGAAAAAATCCCGGCGACTGTTGGCATATATCCACCAGAGGTTTTTCTGGCGCACATTTCGCTACATTTCCAGAACAGTTAATTGAACGCGCAATAAAGGCATCACCGACTGCCATTTGTGCCCAATGCGGTAAAGCCAAGACACGTATCACCAAAGTCACAAGAAGCGATTCGGTTCCCAACCGTTCAGGCACCGCAGAAAATGCTCATAAGGCTTCAGTTAACGCTCGTATAGCGCAACCTAAAACACGGTACACGACCAAGCACACAACAGTAGGTTGGAAATCCTGTGATTGCGGTGCGCCTTTCAAACCAGCGGTAATCCTTGACCCGTTTATGGGAAGTGGTACCACTGCCATGGTTGCCAAGCGATTGGGGAGAAATTATCTTGGTTTCGAGTTGAATCCCGACTACGTCAAGATGGCTGAAGAACGCATAGAAAAAGTCATAGAAGACAATCGTGAGGACACACCATGAACTCGGTCGAAGAATTCAGGGACAGTATAGAGTCCCAAGCCCGAACGATTCATGAATCCCCATCCCTAGAAGAAAAGGRTATTGTATTGCTGACTATTGAGCGACATATTACCTTGTTACTCAGTGAAATTGAGCGTTCTCGTGAATTCTATAAGGCTGAATTACACCGACTCCTTGAATGGGAATGCCGTATCGATACCAACATCATGAATCGGGAAGAACGAATGGCAATAGGTATCGATGACGAACTGGCGTGGACACCGGATCTGCGGGCGGAATTGATTGCCATTGAACGTGAACGTAGAATGTTAGTCTGTAAAGAACGTGATGAGCAGATTGGGCTATATCAGCGGTTATTGGATTTCCTAAACAAGCATTCGACACTTCGCGGTTAGCTGGCTCCAATTCATATTCAATGTATAACGAGATAGAACAGGCCCTAAAGAAATTACGTCCTATTTTACCTCAGGCAGTAGATCGATGGACAAAGTCCCGAAGTATTACCGAACCAGATGTACGAATGTTACTGGATAGGCACATATTAGCAACCGCGCGATTTCATTTGGGAAATTGGCACGAACGAACCTTGTTGTCTAATCCCCCGAAGAGCATGATAGATGGGAAAATTAAGCTAGGGACGGTGGAGTATAACGGTCCACAAAACGAGTTCGGACTTAACGAATCTGAAATCCTCCAACATATTGGGATTTTCGGGCGTAGTGGATCTGGAAAGACCAATTTAACCTTTCAGATTCTTAAACAACTGATGAAACGCAAGATCCCCGTCTTGTACTTGGATTGGAAGAGAACAGCACGGCACCTGTTGCCCGAATTAGACGATGATGTACAGGTGTTTACCCCCGGTCGTAAATTATCTCCGTTACAATGGAATCCATTTACCCCACCACCCAACCTTGAGCGCCACATCTTTATCACCCAACTTGAAGATCTGCTGGCATCGGCGTACACATTAGGGGATGGGGCAAGGACTATTGTACGACAAGCCTTAGAAACAGCCTACGCGATGGGTAATATGTCACCTTCAGCAAAGGATTTACTCATCATTATTGACGGGATGCCATCCAAAGGCCGAGTCAGTGGCTGGWAGGTCACGGCACGGAGGGCAATAGACTCACTACGCCATGCCGGAATTGGAGAAGGTGGAACGACTCAAAATCTCGATTCACTTCTTAATCAATCTACCATCGTGGAGTTGGACGGACTAGCAGACTCAACCAAGCGTTTTTATGTTCCATTGCTCTGTCTGTGGGTATATTACGCTTTACTTGCACGAAGGCAACGCGAGCAGTTGACCATCGTCATTGTTATCGAGGAAGCGCACAATATTTTCTACAAGCAAGAACGCGGACGAGAATCCGTTATGGACATGATTCTGAGGCAATGTCGCGAATTGGGAATTGGCATAATCGTAGTAGACCAACAACCCAGTTTGTTATCTGATAGCGTCCTCGCAAATACATACGCCTCAATCTTTCTCAATCTGAAGCATCCCAGTGATGTCCGTAAAGCCAGTGGTATAGCTCAATTAAACGAGCAAGATGCCCGCTCGTTCTACACGCTACCAATAGGGCAGGCCATCGTAAAACTACAAGCCCGTTGGTATGAACCCTTTCTAATTCAGATCCCCCTCATCAATGTTAGAAAAGGAAGCGTGAGTGATGAGGCACTGACAATGTACATTCACTCCACGGTTTCCGGTACCACGGCAGGGCGTGTGAATCGGGTTGAATCCCAACGTGTACCACAGGTTCCATCGTCGGATAAGCTCGTGGAATCCGTGCATACGCACTATCTGGAACCCGATGCTGTACGACTCCTTCAGCATACCGTGGATTATCCATTCATAGGTGTACGAAAAAGATACGCAGACCTAAGCATCAGCGTCGGAAGCGGGAACCGTCTCAAGCAACGACTGCTAAAACTGGGGTACCTGCAACAAGATATCGTACACTTTGGGAAAACGCGAACTCTGCTGTTACGTCCGTCGATACACGTCAGTCAACAACTGAATCTTAGAAATGGTGTATCGATCAAATACAATGAATCCATGGTTCATGCCTATTGGAAGCATCATTATGCCCAAGAATTGGCGGGCTATGGCTATGTTGTGCAACTTGAAGCACCACGGGTGGGAGGCCGGATAGATATTCTCGGAACGAAGGGCGAAAAGCGAATCGGTGTGGAGATAGAAACAGGTGAATCGAATTTTGAGAAGAATATACGGAATGGACTGGAAAGTGAACTCGACGATATTTTCGTAGTTGCAACAAATTCTGAGGTCTGTAGGCAGCTAAACTCTATTCTTGAGAAAATCAGGCAGGGTACGTCGATTCCCATTCGATGCATTCTGGCTCCGGACGTTTTCGGCTTGTGAAGAACTACAGATCCCTTGAAGAAATTATGACAYTCCGACCATTTTCCCATACGACCAGCCATTTATTTGTAAGGGTATCGTGAGTCGGTTTTTTACTGCGGTCAATGCGATAGATGAACATACTTTCAGTTCCATCGTCATCGATGTAAAAATTAGCATCAAAAATGTGCAACAGGTTTCCCATAAGGGAACGGAATCCCACACATCGCCGGCAATGCCATTCTCTTCGAACTGTTCAGAAAGGTCGACGGCGCGATCACGAGCATCATTCACGGCTCTTTTCAGGTCTGCGATATTCACAATTGACCTTCCGCCTTTATAGTTTTACGGATGGTGAGAACGTATTCAATACCAAGAGCCAGGGCGATTTGTTCGGCATCCTGTGTGCGATTCATCACATCCTCTTCACACATGCCATGATAGTCGATACCCTTCCATTTAGCCCCGACAGGCGCATTCTCCGTTTGGACAATGAGTCTCCAATCATCGACACCAATGCCAATCACTTCGATGGTCAGGGTTTTCACAGGAGGTAGCGAATCTATGTATTGTTGTATGGCATCGCCTGCCTCACTGGAAAGCTGCATGGTGTCGCTGTCCAATAAGGATTCCAAGAACTCAAGTATGGTCATCGTTCGTTCTCCGCTCGTTCAGTAATTGCGCACTTCTCTTCACAAAACACGTATGGTTTAGTCATCGTGAGTCGAATCCTGCCAGACTCTTAAACGTCGAAACAAGGCTGATTTTATCTGTGAGGAGCCTTACATTCAGGCGACCTAAGTTAGTTTCTTAAGTAACGATCCTGCACCTAATAACGAGCCGAAAATGAATGGGTAAACCGGACACTACTCTGTACTTTTGTCGCCTCATTACTCTTGTATGCGGTCAACTTCTGGCGTAGCATAAAATACGAAGAAGTGTACCTACACGGCTACGACACCATGACGCACGCGAAAGACGGAATCGGCCGATGGTTCCACTTCTACAACCAAAGAAGAAACATCAGAGACTTGAACGAAAGCCCCTAAAATACGGTCTACTACGAAAGTCTAAACGCCGAAGCAAAGGCTTCGCTATAACCCCACGGGCGACACACTTGACAAACCACGTTTCGGGTCCAGACTATGAGTTCCACTTCTGTCCACCAGTCCTGGTAACACCACTACGCACGAAAACTAGAATCCCACGGCTATACCGCGCAACACGAAGCTCCACGAGTGGGAGGCCAAATAGATATCCCTGGCAAAAAAGATGGATTCAATCATCTTTGCTTGAAATCAATTTAACCAATTCTGGAATTGCCCTTACCTTTTGAGGTATCCATTCACTATCTAAAGAAACGGATTGACCAAATTTAGTTACGAGGTCATCAAAATATGAAATAGGGACTATGGAGCTGGTGAAAAAGTCCTTGACGTGATGGTATTCATTTGATCAAATGGGTTCAAGGAGGGTATGTGATGCAGTCACGGGGGGATTGGCAGGAAGAT
>NVWG01000008.1 GCA_002746185.1 Candidatus Hydrogenedentota bacterium | reverse complement strand
TTCATATGTTTGTAGTGGAAGATGGATTACAAACAGAATTTCATGTATTCGATGATTCCCATMMWRWTGYGYTGRCRYTGGATANKRWGAWGNCNYYCGNRTKKWTGGTATTACGTTTCTGAATAAGCTGATGGCCAGCCGCCCTATGCCGGTGGTCGTTCTTTCTTCTTTGGCAACGAGTGGTGGTGAAGTGGCTCTGGAGGCGTTGGATGCTGGCGCTGTGGAGGTGCTTTGCAAGCCGGGGGCTGCTTATTCGGTAGGCGATATGGCTGTTGAATTGATCGATAAGGTTAAGTCTGCTGTACAGGCAAAAATGCCAAAAAAGGATGGGTCTGTTCCAGCCAGGCCTGTAGTGCGAAAACGTTTGTCTTTATCGCAATCGACTAATAAAATTATTGCTATTGGTGCTTCTACTGGAGGCACTACAGCCCTTACGGATGTGTTGGTGGAAATGCCTGCCAACTCGCCTGGAATTGTAATCGTGCAGCACATGCCGGAACATTTTACGCGGTCGTTTGCTAATCGCCTGAATGAATTATGTGCCATGGAGGTTAAGGAAGCGGAGGATGGGGATTCGGTGCGGCCGGGGCGTGTTTTGATTGCTCCGGGTGGAGCGAAGCACATGCTTTTCAATCGTTCTGGGGCGCAGTATTTTGTTCAACTGAAAGAAGGGCCATTGATTGGACGCCATCGCCCAGCTGTAAATGTGTTATTCAAGAGTGTGGCAAAGTATGCGGGTAAAAATGCTCTGGGCGTGATTCTTACTGGAATGGGCGCTGATGGAGCTGAGGGTATCAAGGAGATGAAAGAGCACGGGGCCGTAACGATTGCGCAGGATGAAGCATCGTGTGTGNTGTTTGGAATGCCGAAGGAGGCTATCAAGCTGAATTGTATTGATCACATTGATCCGTTGGATCGGGTAGCCTCGAGATTGGTAAGATTGGTTGACAAGATGCAGCAGTAACAAAACTTACATAAATACAAACCGCCTGTCATGAACGAAACTCATGACAGGCGGTTTTTTAGTGTTTAGATTGTTTTGTTATGCCGAATGCCGTATTTGATTTTTGTCTTTTTGTTGGGAGAGTTTTATCAGGCCGTTGGGATCGAGGATTAACCCGACTGTTCCGTCGGTCATAATGGCTCCTCCTGAAATGGCAGCGGAGGATTGCAATGATTCCCCTAGGGGCTTGATTACGGTCTGCTGTTGACCCAGTACTTCGTCAACAGCCAATGCGATAATGGAATCGAAATTCTCTACAACGACAATGACACAATCTTCTAGTTTCTGCTTGGCATCTTGAATATTAAATAGGCGGGAAAGTTGAAACAGCGGCACCAGTTTGCCTTCTACTTTGAGCATTTTCTCTCGATTGAATACGCTGGAAAGGTCGTGTTCTTCGGTGCGCATCAGCCTTTTCACGGATAACGTGGGAAGAATATATCGTTGTGAGCCGCATCGAAGGGTCATTCCGTCGATAATGGCCAGGGTAAGGGGGAGTTGGATACTGAATATGGACCCTTTTCCTAGCTCGGAAGTGATTTCCACGCTGCCGCGTAGTTCCTGAATATTCCGTTTAACTACGTCCATGCCTACGCCGCGTCCGGAAACTTCGGTAACCTGTTTGGCGGTAGAAAATCCCGGTTCAAATATCAAGTTCCAAACTTCTTTGTCCTCCATGTTGGAGCCGTCGGAAATCATTCCTTGATCTTTGGCCTTGTTTAAGATTGCCGTGCGATCTAGGCCGCGTCCGTCATCCTCGATTTCGATGTAAATGCTGCCGCCTTGATGAAATGCTCTGAGATGTACGGTCCCTTTGGCGGGTTTACCTGCGGCCTGGCGTTCATCCGCATCTGATTCCAGGCCGTGATCCATGGCATTGCGGATCATGTGGACCAGTGGGTCGCCAATTTTATCTACCAGGATTTTATCCAGCTCTGTATCTTCGCCTGATAAAATAAGCTCGACTTCTTTACCGCTTTTCTTTGATAAGTCGCGAACAATTCGTGCCATCTTTTGGAAGGTAGCCTTGACGGGAACCATGCGTAGGGATGTGCCCAATTCCTGGAGGTCGCGGGTAATTTTATTTAATTGATTTATGTTCCGCACTAACTTGGGAGACATTTTATCTTCCAGTTCCGGGGACTTGGTCACCATGGATTCGGCAATAACCAATTCACCGATCATGTCAATCATATTATTCAATCGGTCTGAATCTATTTTCACATATTCTTTGTTTTGTATAGCGGCTTTTGGCGTCGTTTTTTGTAGTCGCAGTGCTTGGACGACAGTCTTGGCTTCGACGCCGGCTTCTATCAATACTTCGCCGATTTTGGGTTTATTTTCGTGTTTTGTCTTGGCGATGTCCATCTCTTCTTGTGTGAGCAGCTCCATGGAAACAAGTATGCGATCTAATGGGCCGTCAGTAGGATTAGTAACCAGTCTTTTTTGGGCTTGGGTAAGCATATCGAGACTGATGAGGTTTTCGGTTACGAGGAAKWYTSCCWRCYCWYWARYYSKKWRMWRKKMRWKSYSMWRMRMGRTMTWTSYKKKSWCKRSTACTTWRYSRWMYGMCMWTCCTTTATCAACSARGATATCTCCCAATCGGGCGGGATCGTCCCCTACGGGCTCATCGTCGGCGCGGCGACCGTAGGTGACTTGTGTGGATGTCTCATCATTTTCAGGTGGTCGGCCTTCTATAACACCTTTCACCCGTTCAATCATGGTGTGTAATTCTTTGCCTGTTACATCGGATTCGGATCCGCCTTGAGCCACATCCAGGCTCCCGATCAGTCGTTTGAGTAAATCGGCTGATTCGAAAATGACATCGATTGCTAGTCCTTCCAGGGTTAATTCTTTATCCCTAACTTTAACCAGCAAACTTTCTGCTTCGTGGGCCAGGTTCAGGATATGTTCTAGATGGAGAAAACCAGCAACTCCTTTGATGGTATGGAATCCGCGGAACACGGCATCTAATGTATCTGTGTCGTCAGGATTGGTTTCCAGTGTCAAGAGTGATACGTCACAAGTTTCCAGATGTTCGTTTGCTTCAGCAACAAAATCAACCACCAGCTCTTCCATACCTTCGCTGACGGTTTGATAGAGGAAAGCGGTATCATCAGCCATGTCTGCCGATGGTGCTTCGGTAATATCTTCGTCGAAGAAATTATCAGTGTTATCTATCTGGGGTTCAGGTTCTTCTTCGTTGGTCGGCGACAAGTCATCACCAGTTATTTCGGTGGTTTCTTCGGAGATTGGCGTCTCTTCAATGGTAAAGCCTTCCAGAGATTCAGGAGGTTCTCCGTTGTTTAATTTATCTGCATATTCTCCCAACCATTTGCTCATGGATTGGAGTAACTCAACAGGATGGTCGGCTTCACTAAAAATGACTTCGTTGAGATGGTCGATAGCGGCATCGATATGCACGGCGGCATCGCCATGTGCATCGGCGCGAAGTGCATCGGCAAATTGTTCGACCATAGTATGGATATCAGCCAGTTGACTTAAATCTTCATGGTCGGCATGTTGTAATTGGTTGGCTAAATTTTCGGATTGCTTTGGTAGAGAGAGAGCCTCTTCGGGCAGTTCTGTGCTTTCATCTTGGCTCTCAGTTTGTTCGTCCGACATGTCATTTCCCCCTGTGTAAGTCGGCTAAGCGATGTATTGGTAATTGGTCAAAATTTTTATTCCGGTTTCAAAAAGACACAACGGAACCTGAACGGTATGATCAATCAACGGAACATCTTAATTAAAAACCCCCAGAAACGGACTTGCTATACACAATTCTATCACAAAAAGTTTAATTATATTGGGGATAATCCGATAAAATTAAAATTAAAGCGATTAAATCAATTATTTGAATATATGTACGCAAGAAAGGCTGTTGAGTTAAGGAATAGGAGATGAATTGAACGAATATTTAATGAATTCAAATAAAGCACTTATATTTTAAGATATATATTGGTTATGCTGGCTATTTTGTGCAATATAACTTATACTTATACTGTTCAGGTTGCTCTAATTCGTTTTGAATGGGATGCCCGGCGTAATATTTATGTCATATATCCGAATGTTGGCTGTTCTTCTGTAGCCAAGGGGGCGGGTATAATTTTCATGGTTTAATTCTGGATCATGGATGATACGGGGGAGCCGTTGCCTTTTGGCATGGCCTTTATGGATACCAAWYCAGATTTTGATGAAGATTTGCTGGATAAGTATTTAGCGGAATCCAGTGAATTATTGGCGGAAATTGATAACGCCCTTGTCCAGTTAGAACAGTTTCCATCGAATCCATCTTTGGTGCAGTCTATCTTCCGGGCTATGCATTCGTTGAAAGGTAACTCTTCATTTTTTGGCTTTACACAAATTAAGCTATTGGCACATGAGATGGAATCGGTGCTGGATCGGGTGTGTAAGGGGGACATGGTCGTAWCGCCSAAWYTAATTACGGCGATGTTGAATGGGGYTGATTTGCTGCATCACTTGGTGGGCCAGCAAAAAGAAACTCCTGGGTATGAGACCGTTGATCCGAAGTACGAAGCAGCGCTAGCTACTATAACGAGATTGGTATTGGAGTCATCCAATCCGGCTCAGGAAGCGGCGGAAAGTATTTTGGAAAGTGTGGAGCGTATCTCCGCTATGCTGCCGGATGATGCCGAATCGATAGCGCTTCTTGTGGAATCGATTCGGGTTCAAGCGGCGCAATTGAAATCGGGTGAAGCAGAAATTTCTTCAGACCGATCTCCGTGGCCGGAACCGTATCGAATTATAATGAAGATTCTGGAATATCCTATTGAGGATGCCCTTCCTGAAGATAAATGTGTCCAGGTGCGTGCCGCTATTGAAAGCCTAAAGGAATTCACGSAGGAAACGGGYGTGGATSARGYAATYGATGAATTRCTGGAGCGGTACGATACYATCTATGAAACGGTAGGGTTTGATGAGTTGCTGCAGGATATTATAGTAGAAAAACTGACTGAACTGGATCGGCCTGATATATGGAGTTCCGATACGTTGCAACCGGAGATTCTGATTGAATCGTCTCCGGCTATGGAAGGAAATGATGAGGAACGGGGTATATCCAGTGCCGTTAATTCGATGCGTATTCCAGAGAGCCAAATAGATCTATTTTTATCGTATGTGGGTGAGCTTTTGGTTGTGGGAGATATGTTCAGTCACCTTCAAAAGGAATCAACCCAAAACAATCAGGATTGGAAATTCAACGCGGCATTTAAAGTGGCAAATGATACGTTTACAACATTATCGGATGATCTTCAGGAAAGTATCATGGCGATACGAAAAGTTCCTGTCTTAGAATTATTTAATAAATTACCTCGCATTACTCGTGATATCGCGGCGCTGAATCATRAGGAAATTAATCTGGAAATTGAGGGGATTGATCTGCTTATTGATAARAGTCTKATTGAGATTCTGGATGCRCCTATGACTCACCTTATCCGTAATGCGGCGGATCATGGAATTGAAATGCCGGAGGATCGTGAACGTAACGGTAAACCTGGCGCGGGAACGATTAAAGTATCTGCCCGAGATGAGGGTAATCTCATTGTAATCACCATGGAAGATGATGGCCGTGGAATTAACCTGGCTGCGGTGCATGCCAAAGCGGTTGAACTGGGGCATATAAAACCGAGTGCTATATTAAGTGAAGATGAAATTTTAGACTGTATGTTTCAATCGGGCCTCACCACGGCATCGGAAGTTACGGACGTGTCTGGCCGGGGTGTGGGGATGGATGTGGTTAAAAATATGATCGATAATGCCAACGGGAAAATTCAAGTGGAAACCCATTCTGGAGTAGGAACCACGTTTACTATTTCACTTCCCAAGAGTGTTACTACTCGAATCATTCAAGGGTTTCTGGTTGAGTCTGGCGGGATAAATTATGTGCTGCCTATGAATAAAGTGATGCAAGCGAGCAGTTGTGAAGAGGGAGAGCTGACCACGATTGCTGGCAGGGGCCAATGCATAGAGAGACACGACAAGATCCTGCCGTTTGTATCGCTGCGTAGTCTGTTTGAATCGTCTAATGGAAATGGGGCAAGAGAGCGAAGCGTGATTGTGACGGTGGATATACGTAATAAGCCTTGTGCGTTGGAGGTTGATAAAGTTTTGGGAGTTCAAAAAGTAGTCTTTCGTAGTATCAAGGGAATTGCCGGTCCGCAATCTATTTCTGGCGGGGCGTTAATGGGGGACGGAAGTGTTGCGCTTATACTGGATGTAGATAAATTAATTGCGGGGGATAATCATGTCAACAGTCCAAACTGATAATGAACGTAAGCAGTTTCTTTTGCCGGGAGAGTTGGCGTATTGCCGGAAGCCCACACTTTTGAGTACGTTGCTGGGGTCTTGTGTAGCGATTTGTCTGTATGACAAGAAGAATCGTTGGGGCGGTATGAATCACTACATGCTTCCATTTAAAAACAATGGAACGATGGTAGATGGAAAGTATGGTGATACGGCTTTCAAGAGCTTGGTGCGCCTTGCGAAGGCTTCTGGAAGCGTGGGGGAGGATGTGGTGGCCTCGGTTTACGGTGGTGGTAATGTGATGGGGCATTTGGGTTCTGCACGCCTGACGGGTCAGGAAAATATTGGTGACAAAAATGCGCGGGTTGCTTTGGAAATGTTGAAAAAGATGAGGATTCGCGTTATTCACAAGGAATTAGGCGGGGTGAATGGACGCCGTATCAATATGAATACGGATACCAATGAAATCAAGAGTGCCCTCATTGAGCGTTCGGAAGAAACGGAAGCCAGGGAAAAAATCCAAAAGAAATTTTCCGCTGGGGGGAGTGTAGGAGTGCTGATTGTGGATGACTCTTCTACGGTGCGGGCCTTACTTCGTTCGGGTATTGAAGCTGCCGAGGGCATACATGTGGTGGGTGAAGCGGAGAATCCTTATGAAGCCCGTGAGAAGCTGCTTGAGTTAAATCCCGATGTGCTTTGTCTGGATGTGATTATGCCTAAGATGGACGGGCTGACGTTTTTGAAGAAGCTGATGCAATTCAAGCCGATCCCTACGGTTATCTGTTCCACGATTGCCAAGGAGGGGAGCAAGATGTATGACAATCTGAAAGAGGCTGGTGCGGTCCATGTTATCGATAAGGAAAATTTGGATTTGTATAAACGCAAAGAGGTGATGCAGGAAATTTTGGTGCCGAAATTGATGGCTGCTGCTCGAACTATGGTGAGGCAGGTGAAGGCCTGACGTGTACATTTTGTAGTCATGTTTCCTGATATGAATCAGATGCTTACGGAGTTAGTTTTTTAATAATCTCATTTATCGGAGTTTCTTCGTGGACGATAATGGCCATTCTTTTTTCTATGTAGTCCAGCGATTCGTAGGATGCCAACTGCGCATCCAGTAACTCCGGGGTGGCATCGGATACATCCCCTTTACGTTGTATCAGGCGATCTCTCAATACGGCTGCAGCAGCACGACATTGCACCAACACCAAGGGGAGTTTGGCTTGATGAGCAGCTTCCTCTATTGTATGCCGTCGTTGTTGTCGATCATATTTGGCATCGAGAATAACGGGTAGGCCTTCCTTAGCCAATATCATTCCCAGGCGCAGCAGCTCATCGTATGTTTTTTCGTCCCATTCATGGGTATAAATGTTGATATCTTGTTGATTCAGTGCTGCTCCGGCAAGATGTTTACGTACGGCGTCGGAGCGAATGTGGACGGCGTTAAGTTCGATGGCTATGCGGGACGCTATGGTGGATTTGCCGGATCCCGAAACGCCGGTCATGATGATTAGTCGTCCTCGAGCCGCATGGGCATGTTGGTAGGCGTATTCAAAATACCGAGACGCTTCGTCCAGAGCCTCGATACGGGAATTGGAAGACACTTCGGGATCTTCCGAAAGGATGCAGGCTACTTTGGCGCGAATTTGTGCGCGAAATATGAGGTACAAGGGAAGGAGTGCGGCTCCTTCGTAGTCCCCGGTTTGTTCCAGGTAGGTGTTCAGTACCCGGTTGGCCAGATCCGGGCGATCACGAAATTCCAGATCCATGATTAAAAAAGCCAGGTCGTATATTACGTCAATATTCTTGTAAGCGTCGTTGAATTCGATGCGGTCGAACAGTTCTGGTTTTCCGTTGTAAAGGCAGATGTTACCCAGATGCAGGTCTCCGTGACACTCGCGGATGCAGCCTTTCTTTTTTCGGCGCAGCAGTAGGTGTTCGTGAATCTCCAGAAAATGATCGATATACGATTGCATGCGATCATAGGCTTCCTGCGATAAAGCACGTCCGATGAATTTTTGTGCGACTTGGAAATTTTCCGAGGCGGTCTGGCGTAAATTTGTGATATCCCCAAAGGACGCGAGGGTTTTTCCGCCGGGTGCGGCGATATGTATTGCGGCAATATGCTTCCCGAGAGTCACTGCCAGATCTGGTGTGAATTCGTCGCGATCAAATATGTTGCGTAGGAGATCGTGATCGTCGAACTGTTTCATTTTCACTGCGTATTCAATGGGAGCGAGGTTCGCGCTATTTTGTAATGAATAGTGACTGTCGTGTTCGTAGATAGGGACTACTTCCAGGTACAGTTCCGGGGCGAAGACCTGATTCAGGCGCAGTTCTTCTTCACAATAGTGACGGCGAAGGTCCAAGGTAGTGAAATTGAGGAATCCCAGATCTAGAGGTTTCTTAATCTTGTAGGCATAGGAGCCGGTGAGTACCACCCATGAGATATGGGTTTGTACAACATGAATGTTCTCCACTGGATGGGGATAGAAATCCGGTGAAGACATTTGTTCAATGAGCGCGGAAATAGCCTGACTCCGAATACGATTGGTTTATCATTGAGTAGGTTGAGTATACCGTATATCGGAATATAACTTTTGGAAAACCGTCTTACAAAGCAAAGATTACCAGTGCGATAAGTACAGTCAGCAATGCAGCCAGAGGCTCAGTGCGACACGGGTCGCTGTTCGGGCTTTCTTGGCTTCCCTCCATGTTCGGGGCTTGATACCGAGAATTACGAATGTGCCCACGCCGGCCAGATATAAACGGGGTGATTACGCTGGCTTCTTGAATATCTTGGTAGAGTTCTTCGCGGCTGCTGCGGGAGGATTCCGCCTTTCCCCTATCACTTTCAGGGATGACGATTTCGATGAGACGCATGGGCATTTGAACTATCGATTTCCTTCGGTTGTTTCATACCATGTTCGATACGCTTGGGCGTATCGTTGGCCGAGCGTTCGCATGGAAGGTGCGTTGAAGTGAATGTTATCTGATTYGCTGGTCAGGCCGTTGGATGAAACAAAAAGGACATGAGTGTCTTCTGCCGCAACGTCTTGGTGAGCATGATCGACTATGCGGTAGGAGTCGGTCCAAGGGCGTTTGGCGAATTGCCCCAGTTGTCCGATGAATATGGGCAGATGAGGATTGTCCAGATCTACTCGAAATCGTTTTAGCAAATTACGAAGCGCTGCTTCATAGTTATCCGCCAGTTCTTCGTTTGCATCTCCCTCTCCCTGATGCCAGAGGATCGCTTTTAGAGTACCATTTTTCGTGGCTCGTAAAGTTCGCCGAATTGCATCATCATAAGGATAGGTATTCGTCTGGCTCCATATTTTTCCGGGCTCCCAAACACTGATGGGGGAACCGCCTGTAGCGCATGGAATTAGACCTACGGTGATATCTGGATTCGCTTCTGCCAGTGCAATACCGAAGGCGCGGCCTGGGCCTACTCCTGCACCGCGTTTATCAAAGTGGATGGGGTCACGGGCAGGAACCCATGCGCCGTCCCGGTTGAGTGTGAGGACACGGGGATGAGTCTTTCGGTCTTCTTTTGATACTTCGCCCCGGCCTGCCATGTTGGATTGTCCGGCTAATAGAAACAGGTGAAAGTTTTCTGGTTTGGGGAGGGGTGCGTCTTGCGAAAATGCCGAAGGGATACATGACAAAGCCACTATAAAGCCGAGAAGAGTTTTCATGAATCGGTATCTTCATTGTTAGCCGAAATTTCCACCAAAGGCGTACCTTGTGTGGGACGTGTACACCACCATGCCCATGCAATGGCAACGAATTGGATGGGCAATCGGATATAGAGTGCTGTGGGCGACATGATATCTGTGAACTCATCGGGGTTTAGTGCCATGTTGATGTTGGCTGGGTATACAGCGACCAATACAGCAATGACGGCCCATCCGCCGATACGACGTGTTTTAGGAATCAGGACGAGTATGCCTGCTGCTATTTCTGCCAGGCCGCTTATAAAAATGAGTTCTTCATGAAGCGGAAGGTACTCGGGCATCATGGGGAGATAGAGTGCGGGATTAACGAAGTGCATGACCCCGGCGAATATGAAAAATACTCCCAGCAAATAACAAAGCGCCAATTTTAGATAGTACATATTTTTTCCTTTTGCTTATTTAGCGCTGAATTGTTCTGCCGCTGCCATGGCGCGACCGCCGTATACGGAACCGGGGCCGCCGTTCATGAGTATGGACACGCCGACGGTTTCCGCTATTTCGTCTAATGTAGCTCCGTGGCGTAATGCGCCGCGAACGTGGGAGGTGATGCATCCGTCGCATTGTTTGCTGATGCCTATGGCCAGGGCGATTAGTTCCTTATGTTTGGCGGACAGGTTGCCGTCGCTCATGGTGGCTTTGTGTAGTGCCGAAAAAGCGTCCGCTGCATCGGGTACGCGATCTCGTACTAAGGTATATTCCGCTACCATTTCTTTATTTTGTGCTTTGTAGTCCATTATTTTCTCCTTTAAGGATAAACGTGTTTGGTTGAATTTTCTCTGTCGAGTAACATGTCTTTCCACTCTATTCGGTGGGCACTATGCGGGTCAAGCTTCTTTTGAAGGAAACGATGGTGCTATTGGTCGGATCTTAACTACATAGATTAGCGCGATAAAATCATATATCCCGTGTACGGCCATGGGTACGRGCAAGTTATCGTGCCATATATATAATCCGCCGAGGAACATGCCGATGATAGTGGTACCTATCATGTATTCCTTAGAGATGAAATGGGCCAGGCCAAATAGTATGGAGGTGAGGACCAGTGCGCCGGGGATCCCTATATACCCTGCTGCCCATGGAAGGAGTATGCCCCGGAATAATGCTTCTTCGCCCAGTCCTGCCATGACAGACATGAACAGTAAATGCCCGGTGCTGCACCCTTTAAGATGTACGACAAACTGAGTCAAATCTTGCTTCACCCGGGCTGTTGCTCGCCAGGAGGTTTCTACAAGTGCAATGAAGATGGCGACCAGCGGCAGGGTCCACAGTATGGCCCAGCCCCACGCATCGGACGAAGATACGATGTCTTCCCAGAAAGGAATTTTCAGCCACCAGCCCAATGCAAGTGCCACTGCCAGTAATCCGCCCTCGACGAGTATGGTGAGAGTTAGCAAAGAGCTTGTTGTCATGGATTCAGCAAAATTGTGATTCGCAGCTAGTGCTGGGTTATGTGGTAAACGATGTGAATCCGGGCTTGAATCCGGGTCGATTTTGGTCATGATTGATTATAAGTTTTGGCATAGTGATCTGCAAAGAAGCTGTAATGGTGAGATCGAATAATCGATGATACTTGTCAATCATTGAAAAAGGGGTTGTTTAATCAGGGTTTTTCTGGATACAAATTCCTGAAATACATGTTATAATTACAGGGATTTACCTAATAACTATTACATAACCGATTCATTATTAAATCTTTACAGCACACTTGGGGAGGGTGTCTGAATATGCTCAAGTATATTGTCCCTATCATGGTACTTGTAGTTGGATTTTCTATTTCTTATTGGGCCTATGACCGAGTTCGTGCAGTGGAGATTGAACGGGCGCAAGTGGAGTTTGATAGGCGTGCCGCTAATATTTCATCGATCTTGGCGAGTGGGATTAAGGGGTATTCCACTGCAGCAGAGGCGTTGAAAAATATCACTTCTGTGAGTCTTAACACGTCAACTGAAATGGAGCCACTTCAAGCCGAAGACTATATGAAGCTACGTGATGAATGGGGTACCACCAAACTTTACTTTAATCAGATTGCCAAGGATATGGTAAGTAGTTTTCCAGGTATTCGGAGTCTGGGGTGGGCCTTATCCAGTCCGTATTCAGATTTAGGGAAGTTGGAGTTAGCCGGAAAATTTCTCATTTCGCCTGATTATGATATCCATGAAATAAACTCGGATGGGGGGTCAAGAGAGGTAGTCGAGAGGGCTGATCACTTCCCGGTTTTTTATATTGAGCCGATGGAAATAAGTAAGGTGGCATTGGGTATTGATCTTTCTTTTTCAAGAACCGCGCGCAGGGCGATAATTGAGGCGAGAGATACAGGGAAAACAATTTCCACCCCCCCGATTGGCTGGATTAAGGGTCAAACGGGTCAACTTGGATTTTGCATATTCGACGCGGTATATAAAAAGGATACACCGCTTGATACGGTAGAGGATAGACGAGAAAATCTTTATGCTATTTCGTTTAGTGTGATCCTTATTGACGATATGTTGAACGCTTCGTTTGAAGGACTTCGGGAAGCGGGGCTTGATTATTTTATTTTCACAAGTGAWWWYARASAYKMYRWRRAAKMKMSRYAARMATYAMMWRTWTTTRSRWMAAATGGCGATCCGAAATCCTGGCAGGGGATTCATGAAGCGGCATCGGTACCGGGATTACAATCTCTATCGGTAGTGAATGTTCTTGGGCGCGATTGGCTTTTATGTTCTTATCCTCAATCGGATTTTCACACGGGTTACGAGTTAACGGGATCCATGACCCCGCTTGTTACAGGGGTCTTTATATCGATGCTGCTTGCCTATATCCTGTTTCGGGCGGCTGATAAAACGCAGCGTATTACTGCGCTTGTTGCTCATCGAACGCAGGAGCTTTCTATAACGAATGAGAATCTCGAGCGGGAGATGGCCAGCCGGATAGAAGCCCATAAGCATCGTGAGGAATTGGAATCGCAGCTTTTACAATCGCAAAAGATGGAGTCTATTGGGCAGCTTGCGGGAGGAATCGCGCATGATTTCAACAATCTTTTGCAGGCCATCTTGGGGTATGGCGAGATGGCGTTGATCAAGGTGGGTCCTGATTCTCCGGCGCGGGAGGATTTAGAAGAGACGATGAAGGCGGGTGAACGGGCCAGAGTGTTGGTGCGTCAATTGTTGGCTTTTAGTCGGCGTCAGGTTCTTGAGTTGAATGAAACGGATCTGAATATCATCATCGCGGATTTACTTAAAATGATCCAGCGTGTCATTGGCGAGCATATCACCCTTCATTTTGTTTCCTGTCACAACTTGGGGATAGTGCTGGCTGACCGTGGCCAAATTGAGCAGATAATAATGAATTTGTGTGTGAATGCTCGTGATGCAATGGGGGAAAGCGGAAAACTTACCATCGAAACGAGTGCTATTGAATTGAATGATGAGTTTTGCGAGACGAATGCATGGGCTATCCCTGGGCAGTATGTGATGATCCGTGTAACGGATATGGGCTGCGGAATGGATGAAGAAACGCAGAAACATATTTTCRASCCTTTCKTYACWACYAAASWTWCNGGGANAAGGAACAGGCCTTGGATTGTCTACGGTATTCGGGATTGTTCAACAGCATAACGGTATGGTTCATGTAGAAAGTGAAGTAGGGGTGGGCACGACTTTCAGTATTTATCTTCCGGAAGTTAAAGCGACTATGCCGCTTGATGAGGAAATAACGACTACGTATCCCCAAGGCGGGACGGAGACCATCCTTTTTGCCGATGATGATGAACTGGTAAGCAGTGTAACGGAAGATATGCTGCTTGAAGCGGGTTATACCGTGCTGAAAGCTGGTGATGGGGAAGAGGCCATCCGCTTATTTGATGAGCATAAGGATAACATCGACTTGGCGCTTCTTGATGTAGTCATGCCTAAGTTGGGGGGGAAGGCCGTGCGAGAGCATATTCTCAAAGAACGTCCGGACTTTCCGATACTTTTTTNCAGCGGCTACAGCAGCGATGCTATCCATACGAACTTTGTTCTTGATGCGGGTATGTATCTGATTCAGAAGCCTTATCCCCGTAGAATGCTATTGCAAAAATTGCGAGAAGTTATCGCAAATGTATGATGAAGAAATGAATATTTCGTGAAGAGTACAACTCGTTAGCCACACCTTATCGATTCATTCCTATTTCAACGGCAATGAGATCGTTTTTCCTTCTATTCCGGATTTATCTGCTGCCATGACAATTTCGTGTGTTATATATGCATCGGCTATGTTTACATGCGATTCCGTGTCTTCTTGAATACATTTTACGAGATGGTTTACTTCGTGTTGGAAGGGATGCTCTGACACGTCGCCGCTATCGGGGAGAATGGTAGGAATATCTACCCAGTCGGTTTGACCGGGATAGCTCGTGCGGGAAAAAATCTTATTATTACGCATGGTTCCTTCTGTGCCAACAAGGTTAATGTTAAAGACGTAGGGTTGAATACATTCGATACAGGAGGCCACTTTCCCAATTCGGCCATCTTCAAATTTGAGGATCGTGACGGTTGTGGGGTCGTATTCGTATGCTTTGAAGTCTGGACCATCGCCACGGGTGCGGTATTGCGTAACCTCTGTGATGTTTCCGCCCATAAACCATCGCAAGGCATCAAGGGCATGGCACCCTGCTGACAAGAGKGAGCTKCCTSCCATTTCTTTTTTGATGTTCCAGCTGTATTGYCCATACCATGGGCCGATGCCGTGAAAATAATCGACTTCCCCGTAAAATATGTTCCCYAGTGAGTTATTYKCAATCTGTGTYTTGATGATYTCAAAYAGRGGATTCCATCGAAGTACAAAACTGACGACGGATTTCACCTCCGCATCGGACACAGCGTCGCGAATGGCGCGGATATCGTCCAGTGTGTTTGCCAYGGCTTTTTCAAGGAGAATATGTTTACCGGCTTTTGCTGCGGCTACGGCCTGTTCGGCATGAAGGTTTGGCGGGGTAGCAATAGAAATGATGTCCAGATCCGGATGGGCCAGCATGGCCGCATAGTCGGTGTAGATGGCGCAATCCAGATTTGTCTCGGCTGCTTTGGCACGCGCGCTTTCTTCTGTGCGTCCACATAGTGCCACTACGGTGGTGTGCGGGTTTGCTTCAAAAGCCGCTATGTGTTCTCCTGATACCCAACCTGTCCCGACGATACCTACATTCATTTGTTTCATAGTTTTCCTCTTGGTCGCGTTGTTGTTCGTATCAGAATATCAAAAATAATACTCGGATAGTACATTTGAATTTGGTTGGTAATGGAAATATACTCTAATCGTTATTACCCTTCAGAATGGAACTCATGATGAAAACAGCTCTAGCTATTGCGGCCCATCCAGATGACATCGAGCTTATGATGGCTGGTACGCTGTTGTTATTGGGTGAGGCTGGGTATGATCTGCACATAATGAACATTGCTAATGGCTCGTGCGGCTCCATGACCGAAGATGGGGAAACCATCGCTGAGCGTCGCACTCATGAAGCGCGAGCTGCTGSGCAGGTRCTYCAGGCGACATTTCATCCTCCTATCAGTAATGATTTGGAACTTTTTTATGAAGATGGTCTGCTGCGGAAAATTGCAGCTGTGGTGCGTTCTATAGCGCCGGACATCATGCTTGTCCAATCGCCGCAGGATTATATGGAGGATCATACCAACGCGTGCCGCCTCGCTGTGACTGGTGCTTTCACTCGTGGTATGCCCAATTACGTCACCGATCCGTCGGTTCCGCCTGTTGATAAGCATGTTACTATTTATCATGCGTTGCCCTGGGGTTTGAAAGGGCCGTTAGGGGAGTCCATCGAGGCGAATCTTCATGTTAATATCGAATCTGTTATGGAGCAGAAAAAAGTGGCTTTGGCTTGCCATGTCAGCCAGAAAGAGTGGCTGGATCAAACACAGGGGTTGGATAGTTATCTGAATACGATGGAAGAAATGGCTGGGGAAGTAGGAAATGCTTCGGGATGTTTTGAGTATGCCGAGGGATGGCGTCGTCATCTTCACCTGGGGTTTTGCGATAAGGATGCGGATCCCCTTGCAGCGGCATTAGGGAATTTAGTCAGTAAACAAACATAGGATATATTGATATGCCGATAAATTTAATGACGACCATTTCCGGCTCCATGCTGGAAGATTATTTTCCTGCTGGATGGGATCTGGAGGCTATAGATGCCTGCTGTTCACGGCCGCCGGAAACGATTGCAAAACGCGAGCGTTGGTGGAACAAGGAATTTAAGCCGTTATCGTGTGAATCGCTGGAAGATTTTGATGTGAAATTGGGTCATGAAATCGCCCATGAAATTGCCGCTGCCCATGATGCGAAAAAGCCGATTGCATTCATTCTTCCTGTAGGCCCTATGGGCATGTATAAGTGGGCTGTTTATTTCTTGAAAGAATGGGGGGTGAGTTGTGGTCATGTTCATGGCTTCAATATGGATGAATGGAGTGATAGTGCGGGGAAGACTCTTCCTGCAAAAGATTCCGGTTCCTTCCAAAATGCTATGGAGCAGGCATTTTATACCCCTCTCGGATCATTAACGGTACCGAAAAAGCAACGGCATTATGCCACGAAAAAAGAGCTCCCGACTTTTGGCAAGCAGATTCGAGATTTGAAGAAAAAGGGGGCAAAACTTGTTACCGTATTCGGAATAGGACGTGCTTGTCATATCGCTTTTTGGGAACCTCATTTTGCTGATGAGTATGCAACATTGGAGGATTGGAAAGGGGCCGAATACCGTATCGCAGCACAGCTTCACCCCATGACTATTGAACAAAATGCTATAACGAGTTTTAAAAGCCGGACGACCCTGGTACCAACCCGTGCCAATACGGTGGGGCCGGGTTTGTTTCTTCAATCGGACAAGATTATTGGCGGATGTGACGGTGCTTTGGGGCGGGGGATGATGTGGCAAGGCATGTCTCTTTGGGCAACATTGCACCACAAGCCGACCCCCTGGATTCCCAGTACATTTATGCCGACTCTTCCCGGTAAGTTGTTTTTTCTCCAGGAATTAGCGGGTCCCTTGGAGGCTGATTGTAATTAGCGAATCTGTGTTTGAGCGGTCNTTTTTTTKGCTGAGCGAACGTACATTATATTGGGAGATTAGAATGGCCTACTATTTTAAGAACTCTGTCGTCGGTCTGATAGTGCTGTCTCTGATGATGGCATTTACGSCAAATGTTCAGAGCGAAGATATCCGAGTTGGGATTATTGGCCTGGATACTTCGCATGTGATCGCGTTTACCAAGCTGTTGAACGATCCGGATCATAAGGATCATGTTCCCGGCGCGAAAGTGGTGGCGGCCTATAAGGGAGGCAGCGATGATATTGAATCCAGCTACTCTCGRGTGGATGGATTCACCAAGGAACTGCAAGAGGATTTTGGAGTCCAAATCGTCGACACTATCGAGGAACTTTGCACCATGGTGGATGCGGTGCTGCTTGAAAGTGTGGATGGCCGTCCACACCTGGAACAGGTGAAGCCTGTATTTGCGGCGGGGCTTCCTGTATTTATTGATAAGCCTTTAGCGGGATCGTTGAAGGACGCGATAGAAATTTATAACTTGGGGAAAAAATACGATGTACCCTGGTTCAGCTCGTCATCGTATAGATTTTATGAAAGTATGCAACGGTTGCAGCAGGAAGATGTTGGCGAAATTCGCGGCGCTATTTCTTTTGGGCCTTGCTATCTGGAACCGACGCATCCTGATTTGTTCTGGTATGGGGTTCATGCCGTAGAAGCTCTTTTTACGGTGCTCGGTACGGGATGCGAGACCGTGGTGCGCACTTCTACCCCGGATACGGAYGTGGTCACGGGWRTATGGMGCGATGGTAAGGTGGGTACCTTTCGCGGCTTGCGCAATGCATCCACACCGCATAAAGTTATTTTATTCGGCTCGGAGAAAGTCGCTGAACAAAAAGGCGGGGGGAATTATGCTCCGTTGGTTGTGGAGATAGTGAAATTTTTCGAGACCAAGATACCTCCAATATCTCCCGAAGAGACTATTGAGATTTTCGCATTCATGGAAGCGGCTGACGAGAGTAAACGTCAAGGTGGAGTACCCGTTAGTATCCAGGAAATCATTAAAGTAAACAGCAGTGAATAATGGATTCATTCTAATCGCGATTATGGTTAATTGAATTGATACTGGGGTTTCAGGCATTTTATTGCAATGCAAAAAGTGCTGCGTCTATTAAAAGAGCCCTCTGTTTATTTTCTGCTCATTGGGTTGGTTGTCTTTGCTGTTTACAACCTGTCTCAATCGGCCTCGGATGCCCAGCTTGAGACCCTGATCATCATCGATAAACCCACACAAGAGTGGATTCATGGTAATTTTAGCAAGCAATTTCGCAGGCCCCCTACGCGTTCGGAAATGGATGCGCTTATTGAAGCGTTCATCGTTTCGGAGGTYAAATATCGTAACGCGTTGGATATGGGCCTGGATGATCGGGATTCGATCATACAACGGCGGATGGTGCAGAAATTCGATTTYCTGTTCGGYAAYGCMGCGGCTGACTCGCTTCCTGCGGATTCGGTGTTGCAGGAGTGGTATGAGCACCATACCGATGAATTCCTGGAACCTCCGACCATTAGTTTCACACATCTCTACTTCAGTCCTGACAATCGAATTTCGGCATCAGCGGACGCGGTTGCGGCTCTAAAGGATATTCAGGAAAGGAAAGATCCGAATAGCGATTCTTTTCCCTTTGATGTGGAATTCGATGAAGCAACTCCAGTTGAGGTTCGAAATGTGCTGGGTCCGGAATTTGCCCGTGCCGTAATAGAGGTGCCGCCCGGAGTATGGACGGGCCCGATTCGGTCCGGATTGGGCTTCCATCTCGTTCGTGTATCCGAMGTTACACCGGGYAAAACCCCTYTRTTTGRGGAGGTTCGCGATGCGGTRCTCCAGCGTTGGCGTGAAGAGGAAAGYGAKCGGATTCTKSAGGARTTYWTAGCYGARCTYACCAGYCAATTTGAAATTAGTWTAGATGAAGAATCGCTWACCGRCCTGGARTATTCTGCGGATAGYCAGGCGGACWTTGAATGACTCGTTKGGYTGTRCTTACGGGTTTATTCCTGCTGTTGAACATGGCAGCTTCGGCGCATGAAGTACGCCCGGCACTCCTCAAAATAACGGAAGTGAGCGAAGAGCATTATCTCGTTCACTGGAAAGTCCCGGCTATGGGAGAGCAGCGGATTGCTATCGATCCGGTATTCTCAGTAGGATTTTTGACCAGTGATGATCGCGCTGGCGGTTTTACTTCCGGTGCAGCCATACGGTCGTGGACTATTTCAGGGCGCGATCTGGCCGATACGGAAATAACGTTTCCTAAACTTTCATCCACCATGATCGATATTCTGGTACAGGTCACGTTTTTTGATGGTCGCTATTACTCCGGTCTCGTACGGCCCAGCGCTCCTGCATTTCATATACCCACGCGTGATGGTCAGTCATCCGTATTCAAAAGTTATTTCGGACTCGGGATAGAGCATATTCTCCTTGGATGGGATCATCTTCTTTTTGTCCTGGGTATGATTCTGTTGGTGACCGATAAAAGGCGGTTACTCTGGGCAATCACAGGGTTTACTTTCGCTCATAGTATTACGTTGGTACTGGCGACGCTTGAAGTCATCCGCGTTCCTGGTCCACCTGTGGAGGCCGTCATAGCGTTGAGTATAGTTCTACTCGCGGTGGAAATAACGAAATATCACCAAACAGGTGTTGAATCGTTAGCTGTTCGTTCCCCGTGGATTTTGTCCGTGGTCATCGGTCTTGTCCATGGATTGGGATTTGCGGGTGCTCTGAGCGAATACGGTTTGCCTGGACACGCAAGGTTCATATCGCTGCTGGCCTTCAATGTGGGGGTAGAATGTGGTCAGCTGATTTTCATAGCGGCCCTGTTTACCGTGAGCTTAATCGCTCGACACCTTCGGATGCCGTTGCTTTCCGAGAGTCGAATAGCCACCACTTGGTTCATCGGTATATGCGGTTCTTTCTGGTTTACAGAACGTATTGCGGGCTTTTTTTACCTGTAAAGTGATAGATTGATTGTCACGGTTGCTACGACGTAGCATGAACGATGGAAATTATTCTCATTGGAGGTGCGTTATGAAAATTGGATCTGCAATTCTTTCAATAACTATATCTACGTGTATCGCTATGCCCGTCATGGCGCAATCGAAGAATGAAGCTGATCGCAAGCCTCTGTTTGGGGAACTTCACATACACACGGGATGGTCATTCGATGCGTATGTATTCGGGGTACGGGCTACACCGGATGATGCGTACGAGTTTGGCAAAGGAAATCCGCTAAAGCACCCCCTGGGAAAGACGTATCAGATGTCCCGTCCACTAGACTTTATGGGTGTGACCGACCATGGAATTTTCTTGGGGGCATTTGCGAAAATGGCCGATGAATCGCATCCTCTTTCAAAGCATCCCTTCGCGGCTCGCGTAACGGATCCGGATCCGTCAGTCGCTTCTTCTGTATTCATCGATCTTATTGAAGCAGGACAGGGATCGRGAGCAGGTATGCAAGTGCTGGCACCGCTGGTCAATCCCACGGTGTTAAAAGATACCTGGGCAAAAACTATCGAAGCGGCCAATCGTCATAACGACCCAGGCACCTTTACCGCACTGATTGGGTATGAATGGACCAGCGGTCCGGATGGTCAGAATTTGCACCGCAACGTGATCTTTAAAGGGGATACGGCACCTATTCCCTTTACACGCCTTCAATCTCAGGATCCGGCGAAGCTCTGGAACTGGATGGATAAGGTGCGCGAACAGGGGCACGATGTGCTGGCTATTCCGCACAACCCGAATTTATCTGACGGGCGTATGTTTCGTAGGGAGACCGAAGATGGTAAACCTTTCACGAAGGAATATGCTGACCAACGTAATCGCAACGAGCCGCTTGTGGAAGTAACGCAGGTCAAGGGTACTTCCGAAACGCATCCTATGCTGAGTCCCAATGATGAATTTGCTGATTTCGAGTTGGTGGAGCAATATGTGGGTATGAACAAGCCGGTAACGAAATTAAAGGGCAGCTACGTGCGCGATGCGTATCGTACGGGTCTGGAATTTCAGGATACGGAACAGTTCAATCCGTATCGATTCGGTCTTGTAGGTGCTACCGATAGTCACACGGGAATTGTGCCTGCTGTTGAGAGCAACTATTCTGGCAAGGTAGGCACAGCGGACGGATCGCCTGAGCGACGCCTGGCTCCGGCATCAAATTTTTCCATGGATGTGGGCAAATTCAGTGCTTCCGGGTTGACGGGGATATGGGCGAATGAAAATACACGCGCCGATGTATATGGAGCTTTAGAGCGGAAGGAGACATGGGGTACGACGGGGCCTCGTATCAAGGTTCGGTTCTTTGGCGGATTTAACATGGATGGGGTTAAGCCAGGTTCAAACGACTGGGTAAAAGCGGCGTATGAAAATGGCGTATCCATGGGAGGCGATTTGAAAGCGGCGGATGCCAGCGAGGGCGACGCGCCTACATTTGCGGTATGGGCGATGAAAGACCCGGAGAGTGCCAATCTGGATAGAATYCAAATCGTGAAGGTCTGGTCGGAGAATGGGGAAAGTAATGAGCAAGTTTATGACGTAGTGTGGTCTGGAGACCGTAAAGTGGATTCGATATCGGGTAAGCTGGAGGCTGTGGGTAACACGGTAAATCTTGATACCCTTACCTACGAGAACAGCATTGGCTCGGTAGAACTCCAGGGAACGTGGACCGACCCTGCATTCAATAGGGTTCACAACGCCACCTACTATGCCCGCGTGATCGAGATTCCCACTCCTCGGTGGAGCATGTTCGACGCAAAGGAACTGGGTATCGAAAATTCTGCAAGACTGCCCAAGACGATCCAGGAACGCGCATTCACGTCACCAATATTTTATGACCATCATTAGTCAGGAATTCACTTAAAAAAACGCCCCACCACAGCTTATGAAGCTATGGAGGGGCGGTAATTCATAATCCTAGAGTTTGGATAGTATTAGAAGCTAATACCCGTTTCCAGGTAGACATATTTAACATCTTTATCGTTGCCATTTGCACCAACAAGGCCAAGACCGTTTGCACCGATGAGGTTACCGTCCTCGATGCCGTCACCACTGAAGAAGCTGGCCCATCCGATTTCAAAGTACAGGTCTTCGCTGTATTGGTAAATTACGCTGGAACCGATTTCAAAGCCGATGTTGTCGTCGCTGTCGGAACCACCACCTCCGCCGCCAGGAATTGTTTCATCAGCCTGGAACCAGGAAATAACGGTGCTGGTGCTAATTTTTTCCGTCCATTGAGCACTCCACCCGCCACGGATGATAAGCAGGTTGGACAGGTCGGTGCTGCCCAGGAATTGGGTGTATTCCCAATCGGAGTACAGACGGTTGAAGCCCAGATCGTTATTGTCGGAACCTTCAAAGTAGGCTGCGCCAATGAATGCACGATACTGACGTTTCGTGTCCATGGTATACCCAACTTCACCGTTGAGACCGATAGCATCAAAGTCAACATCCGRRGYTSCRASAMYSCSKMSYKYKNNNATACCGGARGCRCYTACGCCRTCWAMAACTTTACCAGTYTGGTAWGCWGCTTCAMCTTCGAAGTCGAACTGACCGTACGTACCRGCAGCACGAAGRCCAATGGTGTGCAGTTCGATGGTATCGSGAGAMAAGSTWKYRKMTATNNNGCGACCMAAGCCGTCATTACCAACACCAGCAAGACGAGCATASAACCAGTATGCGTCAACAACGATATCTTCAAAACCGGTGTAGCTGGCATAGATACCATACAGGTCGTTGTCGATGTCTTCTTCAATCGCGCGGTTTTCAGCYAATTTCACCCAAAGAGCGGTAGCATTCCAGCTGTCCGCATCGTAGCGGGCTGTAATACCGTCAAAAGACAGGCCGGTGAAATTCGCGGCTGTATCGTTGTTACCAACGAGCCATTCGCTGCCGAACTGAATTTCCTGACGACCRATACGCAGGGTTACCGGGTACCCGCCAGTTTCGCGGGTTTCGATGTACGCCTGGTACAGGTTTACGTTGGTCAGGTTGTTCTGGCTAGCACTGCTGGGAGCGCGGCCTAATAAAAATGAATTGCTGTTACCGAGGTCAGCTTGACCGGTAAGTGTGTCTTCCCGGAAGTCATCGCCCCAGTTGTTCAGTGCATCTAATTCGATGAACGCGGTTACATCGTCAGCGAAATCAGCTTTCACATTAACGGTGGTGCGCTGTTCAACAAACGAAGACGAAGGGTAGTTGTCCGGGTCAGCACCAATCATGCTGGGTATATCAACCGTGTAGTAGTTTCCGCGAATGCGGATAGAGCCGCCGACTTGAACGTTTTGCAGTTGGGCAAAAGCCGGAACTGTAATGCCGATCATCATGACGGACAATAGTGCAACAAGTGTATAACGCATAATGCGTTTCCCCCTATTAAAATTTAAAAAGATGATTGACCAAAGCCAATCGCGTTTCGTTTACTCCTCCCGAGAGCGGCACATACCGCTTTCTTGGCGTACTCATGTACGCTATATATGCTGCCCACATATTCAGATATCATCCCGGAGTGGGTAGTAAGTTTAGTTCCATTCCCTCCTTTCTATACATAAATTTGGGATGCTTCCGATGTTTTACGTTGTCTACAACATAATATTCTATATATGGTGTTATTTACTTAATCTTTAAAGAAAGTATAGGATATGTTGTACTCAATGTCAATACTTACACTAAGAATATCGATATAATTTAGGGTCCATTTAAGTACAGATCAACACAATTATTGCTATGTTTAATCGTCCACTTTTAGGCGAGCATTACANNYAYNRNYYDMMSWHHRRWNWRWYGWTBVHBVAKMRDWMMRSHRSNNNTTTTATKRSKCWRGSGYKWWWKKKSWMYGWRACATTGGAATAAATCATACTTGGTTATAGTATAAAATTTTCAATCTTGAAGAATTTGCTCCATTCTTGATATGTTTCCGGTTGGAATACACTGACCCTTGGAAATAAACGGCTGCCCGGCCAAGAAAGTTGATATGAAAAACCTCTCTCTTTTTGTAACTATTTTACTTCTATTTGTTTCAGGTACCGTTCTCGCAGACCCTCCCTCTGTCACCATTGGGCGATTTCCTCAAGAAGTTCCTGTTAGCTATACAACAGATGATGGCCTCCCCTCAGACGATATTCAATCCATCCATGTTGCGACGAATGGATCTGTATATGCGGAAACAGATATGGGTTGGGCAATATTGGAATTGGATCGTTGGTCAACTACTGCAGAGCCGGATTTAACATCGCTGGGGAATACGCAGTCGATAAAAGATGCAAATCAAGTCGCTCGTCGAAAAAATGGAAACATCGTGCTCGCGACACAAGAAGGTCTATTTGAGATGGTATCGGGCGAACTCAAAACTGTCATCGTAAACGACGGAATGGGGCGTCGTTGGGGCACATCCGATGTMCGCGGTGTGGCTGTTGACTCCAATGACAAACTTTGGTTCGCTACCCTTGCCGGRGTGGTCTGTGAAACCGACGATGGCTGGAAATTCTACACKGGCAGCGAAGGATTGCCTTACAACGATTTCACTACGATTGAAACTGGAGTAGATGGTGAAATTTGGTTCGGCACACACTTGGGTGCGATACGATTCAATGATGGTGAATGGGCTTATCGGCAAGGGCGAACATGGCTCCCCGACGATGATATTCGTGATATAGCCGTTGATGCTGATGGCAACGCATGGTTTGCTACGGCCAAAGGTGTGGGCTGTATCGAGCGACGCATGATGACCCTTGCAGAAAAAGCAGCGCATTACGAACGTGATATGGACCTTATTCGTAGAACACCCTATGGATACGTCGCTGAATCCTCTCTCGCTATTGCCGGCGATAAAACTAGTGACCTGCGTCATCATGACAGCGACAACGATGGACTTTGGACCAGTATGTACGGTGCCGCTGAAAGTTTCGCCTACGCTGCCACCGGAGATTTGAAAGCCAAAGATCGTGCAAAAAAAGCCTTCGAAGCATTACGTTTCCTTCAAAAAGTTACTCAAGGAGGGGAGCATAGTCCGCCCAAAGGTTATGTGGCCCGTACCATCCTCCCCACATCCGGGCACAATCCGAATGTGGGCCGTATCGAACGTGATATTAAAAAGCAACAGGAAGATGATTCCTATTGGAAAGTATACGAGCCGCGCTGGCCGACGAGTGCAGACGGCAAGTGGTATTGGAAAAGCGATACCAGTTCAGATGAATTGGACGGTCATTTTTTCTTTTATCCGATTTACTACGATCTTGTTGCTGAAACTGAAGAAGAAAAGGAACGTGTACGCGAAGTTGTCCGGGATCTGATGGATCACATGATCAAATATAACTATAACCTCGTGGATTATGATGGAACCATAACGCGCTGGGGATACTACGGCCCTGAATATCTCAACCATGATGGCTATTGGTGGTACGAGCGCGGTCTAAAATCACTGAGCATGCTTTCCTATCTTGCCGTCGCCGAGCATGTCACTGGCGATGCTGTCTACGGTGAGCACATGAAAATACTCGTTGACCAACATGCCTACGATACCAACGCTATGCATTACAAAATCCACCAGGGCATCGGATCGGGAAATCAATCCGACGATGAAATGGCATTCATGTCGTTCTACAATCTCGTTAATTATTTACCCGATAACGAGATTCGTAAAAAAATCATGATGTCCTTTTTCAGTGCTTATGAAATTGAGCAGCCGGAGATGAATCCCTTTTTCAATATAGCCTATGCTACATTTGGAATTGGCGACACCTTTGATGATCCTTGGGGCTCCCACCCAATCGATCCTAAAGAGGACTGGCTGGAAGACACTATTGCCACGCTGAAAGGCTTCCCTCTGGAYCGKTAYAACTGGGCATCAAAAAACAGCCATAGACTAGATATCGTAAAGCTGCCGTCGCAGAATAGAATTGATATCACTGCGAGCGCCCGGCCTGGCCGAGGTTACCGCACAAACGGGAAAGTTATCCCCGTTGAGAATCGYCACTTCAACCATTGGAACACCGACCCCTGGCGTCTCGATTACGGTGGYAATGGRCAAGGCCTGGGCAATGGAACAGTATTTCTGCTGCCGTATTATATGGGTCTCTATCACGGTTTCATCAAAGAGAAAGAGTGATTTTTTTTGATGCAAATAAATCAGGGAGTTCTGGAAATTCGAAGAAGTAATCGGAGTCAAGACTTCTGCTGGTATTCCCCATCATAAATTACGATGAGCTCTTATCCGATAGTGAAATTTTATTGAATATCTGAATAATGATATCGATATCAAATGGTTTCTTGATTACTTCGACTACATTGGGGGGGATGGATTCGTTAATTTCTAATTCGCCTATTAAGCCAGTGGCTAAAACTATTCGAATGTTCGGGTTTAAAGTGTACATTTTCTGGGCTAATTCAATGCCTGTCATGCTCGGCATTGTATAGTCAAGAATTGCAAAATCATAGGCGACAGGATTTTCTTCAACGGCCTTCAGTGCGGAGTGAACATCGTTGAAAGAATCTACGGTAAACTCGGAGCTTTCGAATAAAATACCGATCAATGTCGTTATGGCAACTTCATCGTCGACCAATAGAACATGTCCACCATCCCCCTCTTTATTTTCAGTGAGTAACTCTTGAGGATTTTCGAGTTCTACACCAATTTCAGAGTGAGGGAAATACATGTTCACCGTTGTCCCCTCATTCAGTATACTCTCAATCCGTAGACCGCCATTCATGCTCGCGCAGATACCGTGGATCATGGCCAATCCAAGCCCCGTTCCTTTTCCTGGATCCTTTGTAGTGAAGAAAGGATCGGTAATGCGGTGAATAATAGTGGGTTCAATCCCTGTTCCTGTATCAGAAATAGAAAGCTGAATGTATTCTCCAGCATCGAGCTGACCCGTAAGGGTTTCCATGGATGATGTAGTCACGAAGGATTGCAGCGATACTGTGAGGATACCGCCCTTTTTTTCCATGGAATGCAATGCGTTCGTACATAAATTCGTAATGATCTGATGAATTTGCGTAGGATTTGCCATGATTGGGCTGCACTCTTCGTCAATGTCAAAATTAATTTGAATAGAACTGGGAAATGTATTTCGTATGAATTTCAATGCTTCATTGATGAGTGATTGTAATTTAAGTGGTTTCGTTTTAACATTTGTTTTTCGGCTGAATGTGAGTATTTGATTGACCAGGTTACTTGCTCTTTGAGAGCCTTTTGCCGTTTCTTCAAGACATTSSSMKWGKRYWKYAKKWKTWYTSYTYAYAWWAYMCYSTSSAWTWTWMSWRRWYYSYRTTRWKSCTKRWMRSAYMKYATTAAAATCATGCGCTATACCCCCTGCGAGAGTCCCTAAAGATTCCATCTTATGCGCTTGGAGTAATTGTTGTTCCAACTCAAATTCGTGTGTAAGATCTTGAATGATTCCAGCGAAAATACGCTTACCCCCAAACTTTACTTCACTGACGCTGATTCGTAAGGGGAATACAGTGCCATCCTTTTTTATACCTTCCACTTCGCGAGGACTATCAATTATATTTTTAACTCCAGTATCTCGGTACGCCTTGAGATACCCATCATGATTCCCTCGATCAGGTTCGGGCATGATGATACTTATGTTTTGACCTATGAGTTCTGATTCGGCGTATCCGAATAACGTAATTGCTGAGGGATTAAGGCTTTCAATAATTCCTTGTTCGTCAATTGTAAATACAGAGTTGACGGAATTTTTTATGATGCCTGTGGAACGTGCATAGTGCTCTTCTTTCTCCGCTTCAGCCTTTTTTCTTTTAGTGATATCCAAAAGGATGCCTCTAAATCCGATTGGTTGTTTGTCGTTATCCAGTAAAAGCGAGATTGAACCTTGAATGGAACACTGGGTGCCATCATCTCTCATCAATTCCCACTCCGACGATTTTTTTGGTATACCAGTATTATAKACTTCAATAAAAGCCTGCTTAACACTCGTGGCATTCTTTTTATCCATATAAAGGCGAAAATCCATACCCATTAATTCATTTCTTGATTTTCCAAGAATCCGGCAAATGGAGTCATTAAAAAAGGTTAAGGAACCTGTAAKATCTACTTCGTAATACGCYTCYTCGATRCTTGTAAGTATATTTCGATATTTTTCTTCGCTATCACGCAGGGATTTCTCCGCTTGCTTACTAAGGGTGATATCCTGGGTAATTCCCATCAGCTTAATCACACTTCCGTTTTCATTCATAATTGGAGAGAAGCTGGACTGAAAATATACACGCCCATCTTCACCTTCTGAACTGAACTCGAATATGCAGCTTTCACCGTTGATGGCACGATCCATTAGTGCCGATACACGATCCCGATCCTCCGGTACAGGTATCTCCAAGAAGCTCAGGCCATAAATTTCCGATTCATTATGTACGCCTAGCATGGTGAGCCCGGTTTGATTCATTGACATCAAGTTACCATCCAGGTCTATTTCATGAATACAAACAGGTGATGAATCAACTAATGACCTGAATTTGTTTTCACTTGATGATAAGGCTTCTTCTGCTTTGGTGCGTTCTGTTACATCGACAGATACGATCATAATATGGTCAATTTTACCATCGTCATCATTTACCGGTAAGAGCGTAGAATGGAACCATAATGTATCTCCGTCAACATTACACACGGGTGCTTCTTGTGTGATTATTTTTCCGGTTTCCTTAACTAACTCAAGATTCTTGGTCATTTGGCTTCTAAACGAATCGAAAAAAATATCCAAAGGATACCGTTTTCCATAGTAATGAGATATGTCACCAAGATGAAGGCCCTCTACACCTGCGGAACTCATATATTGCAGATTAAAATCAAGATCAATTATCTTTGTGCATACAGGAGAAGAATCAAGCCAAGCGCGGTTTTTCTCTTCGGAAATTTTCAATTTCTGCTCAGCACGTTTACGTTGGGTGATATTTCGGGCACCTATGATAACCCCGATGACATTTTTGTTGTCGTCGAGATTTGGGATAAATGAGACATCCATATAGCAATTCCCAATTTCGGGAAATTTTACCCATTTCTGTTTTGTCAAAGCCTCTCCATTTAGACAGCGCACTAAATCGCTTTGAATAACAGATTCATAAATTTGTTGTCCAAAAACATTGGCTGGAGTAGAGCCAATAATTTCTGAAGGGATTTTTCCAAATGCATTGGCATAGGCATCATTTACCAGTAGGTATTGCTGATTACTATCCAGCATAGCCAGCATGTCGGTGCTGCTCGTAACGATTTTTTGATACTGCAATAGAGCTTCATTCGCCAAAATGCGTTCTGTGATATCAATCACGACAGATATGTGATGAACAGGCTCCTCCCCAGGTTTCCACGTTGGAGACACGGTTAAGCTCACCCATATAGTGCCACCGTCTTTTCGGAGATAACGTTTTTCCAAATTGAAATTTGTAATTTCCCCGGAAATAAGTTTTGGAATATTATTCAGATCGGAACCAATATCCTCTGGATGCGTGATGTCGGAAAATGTCATACCACCAAGCAGGTCTTTTTCGGTATACCCCACCATGTCGCAGTAGAGCTTGTTGATTCGAATGAAGCGTCCTGTTTTAGATTCAACCAAAGCCACACCCACTGAGGCTTGCTCGAATATAGTGCGGAGGCTTGATTCACTCTTTTCCAGTAGATGTTTTTTATAAATCAAAAGAGTAGATACACTCGCCAAGAGTAATGCGAATACAGCACCACTAACCTTAAATATGGTTAGTGATGTACCTAACCAGCCGCTTATCATATTTTCTGTTGGATAGACCGTTAGTACCCAGTTTTTATCGGCCACTAAAAAGGGGAATGAATTTTCAAGGCCGTTATTTTCTGCAGGAGCAGGAGTGTCGCTTTGGAATAGTAAAAAACCATCTTCTTCATTTAATCGAAAARTGAAGTGATCTTGGAAATCGAGATGAGAAAACACTTCTTCCTCTAACGTGTCAATTTTAAATACACCATTTACAAATCCAAGTAAGTCTCCGTTACGATTTCGTACAGATCTATAGGTGGTCATTCCAATACCACCTTGCAGTAATTGGATGCCTGCAAGAGTTCTGCATATACTATTATCGCCCTTTGCTTGTTCAAATGCATCACGCACATCTTCGCGAGGATGTACTTCCAAATTTAYTCCTWTTACTCCSGGGTTWGATTCAAGMGGAACTACAACGGAAATAGTYCCGTTTTTATYTATCCAATTGATTGCYTGAAAACCGCTGGTGAAATTCATAATGGGCTGAACGAGCAGTTCGAAGTCTTCCGGATTGTCGGTATAGTCGGAGTTAATATCTTCCGCCAGATGATTGATAATTTTGAGGCGAGAATTTATCCATAGACTGACATTGGAAGCCAGATTTTCTGTAACTATCTTTGTTGTAGCGTTGAGATCGGTTTTAGTTCGAGATTCGATCCATTGACCGATGAGAATGGTAAATGCACTAGAAATAAATATGATGGATAGTGGGTATTTATAATCACTGAACTTCAGCATATAGAACCTGTTATATATATTTTGAAATGGTCGTCACAAAAATTTATTACGGTATATATAGTCAAAGCTTACATCCTAAATTGCCAGCTTTATATTACACATTAATCAAAGAGAAAGTATTGTATTCTTGAATAAACTCATTTACACAAGAATTTGAACCGTTGTCTTCTTGAATGAATAGTTATTTATTAAGTMATYRARTCCTANCTTCANYSKKAKAATANWARCTNCNRGTCNRTTCANNYWTTAWYAWTATAMAAWTCKRRYKAAWWWRAYAAANWTACTANNWRKKYTAMMWGTAWWYCCWKCRSRAATATTTTTTGATGTTTCAGCAATTACGCTCTTCGGTAATTTCAGTCATCCCAATAAATACGTATAGAAAGGAAATAATTCTCTAATAGTTATTCAAGAATTGGATGTTCTTTTTTGTCCTAGATACTTATTTAAAAAAAGTTTAATGCTCATCAAATTTCGCAAAATATGTTGACAGTGCTTTATACGAGATCAATATAAAATGTGTTAAAGTGTTTGCAAAATGTTATTGATAGTTTACATATATTTAAGTGTATCCATTCCGTCCCTAAAAATGGCATTATGGGTAGAAAGGGGATAAGAAAATGTAGTCAAAAGCAGATCAAGCAAGTACCAAATTCAATCTAAATCTATATGCGAAACGTGGTATTATCGAAAGCATTCATGCCTAATGCAATTATAGTCATAGACCTAAATGGTACCATTCAGGAAATCACTCAAGCCGCAGAGGCACTTTTTGGTATTACGTATTCACACTTACCTGAAAAATGCAGCCTAAAGACTTTTTTCTTATTGTGCAAAGTTACCAACGTAAATACCGATCTTTTGGATGTACATACAAGAAATAATTTTGATTCGATTGAAAGCGAATTGCTATTTGAAGATGGAACATGTAGACATATTTTGTGGGTGATAAATCCTTTAAGAAATGATAGCGGTTCCCATGTAGGGGTGGTGATCTGCGGAACAGAATTATCCATCGGAAAGGAATCCCCCTCAGAATTCAATGATAGTGAGAGTATGTATAGGTCCTTGTTCGATAATTTCCCTGAACGAATTTATATAAAAAATGAATCGTTGAGATATATTTATTGTAATGTGCATTTTGCAGCCGATTTTTCTCTTACACCTTCTGAGATAATCGGTAGAAAAGATAGCGACATCTTATTCCCTGATAGAAACATTTCGGATGATATAGATGATTTACATATTATTTCCTCGGGGTGTCCTTATTGTGCTGAAACGAAAATGTGTATTAACGGGGATGAGTATTTGATGCAATTTATTCGATATCCTCTCCAGGCGCAATCTTCTAAGGGGGGAGGAGTAATTGGAATATATCGCGATATAACATCCGAAAAAAAGATGCGTGAAGAGGATGTGTTAGAAAAAATGCAAGCAGCTCAAGCAGATAAAACCGCTGCCCTTGAAATTTTAGTAGCAGGAGTGGCTCACCAAATCAATAACCCCAATCAATATATATTCAGTTCTGTGCAGATATTGATACGTGCTTGGAGGGATATGCAGGAAATTATCGAATCAGATGGAATCAAAACTAATAGGAAAGTAGCAGGCTTAAAATATGAAGACTTTAAAAAAGAGTTAMMMRRRWTAWWNNNRAWRSKTATGAAGRANGGKTNTRAAAWTNRWKWMYARWGWWAWMARRGAGMWGMGTGATTATGCTATTCCAAATCCCCAGCAAAGCTTTGAATTGGTCAATATTAATGATGTGTTAAACGCTGCTATAAAATTTACTTTGTATCACATTAATAGCAGAACAAATCGGTTTTACTTAACTCTTTCAGATGATATACCTGAAATTTTTGGAAAAAAACAAGTTCTTGAACATGTTTTTATCACACTCATACTTACTTCTTGTCAAGCAATAACATCGAGAGATCAATCTTTTACTATTACCACCCAGTTTATTGATGACTTAAAATATGTTGAGATATCATTTATGGATGGAGGATCTGGAATTGAAGAAGAAAATATAAATCAAGATTTCTTGCCATCTTCTTCTAGAAGTAGTATCGGTCAAAAGGTAGATTTTGAAAAAGAAAATACAAAAAAAGTAATTAGAGAACATGATGGAGAAATTGAATTTAATTCAACTATTGATAATAGTAGAATTATAAACATTAGACTTCCCATACATGAATTAGATAACATAAAAAATGCCTAACAATGTGACATATCCAGAATTGCCTATTTTGGTTATTGATGACGAGCTTGATGCATTGGATAACGCATCTTTGATTTTAAAATCTAACGGTATTGATAACATCATTACATTGCAAGACAGTAGGAATGTGTTAGATAAATTCCGAGAAATTGATATAAGCATCGTTTTGCTTGATTTAACAATGCCTCATATCAGCGGCGAATCCATTTTAGAGCAAATCCAGTTGGAATACCCGCATGTTCCGACCTTGGTGCTGACAGGAGCTATAGATATTGACACGGCCGTTCGATGCATGTCGAAAGGTGCTTTTGATTATATGGTAAAACCAGTTGAAGAGAGCCGGTTAATTTCTGGTATTCGCAGAGCAATAGAATTTAGAGAATTGAAAAGAGAGAATGCGGTCTTAAAAAATTATGTTCTTTCGGGCGATATTAAAAAACCGGATGCTTTCGAAAATATCATTACGGCTGATCTGCGCATGATTAATATTTTCAAATATATTGAAGCTATAGCCAACAGTCCTCTGCCCGTATTGGTAACGGGTGAAACGGGTGTGGGAAAAGAGCTGATTGCAAATAGTATACATTCTATAAGTAGTTATTCAGGAAAATTTATTGCACTGAATGTTTCAGGTATAGACTCAAACACATTATCAGACTCGCTTTTTGGCCATATAAGAGGTGCATTTACAGGTGCAGATTCAGAAAGGTTAGGAGCCGTAGCCCAAGCTCAAAACGGAACACTGTTTTTAGATGAGATTGGTGATTTAGATTCGGCATCGCAAATGAAACTTTTGCGGCTGCTGCAGGAAAATGAATATACGCCTCTTGGTTCAGATATACCGAAGCGTTCTACTGCGCGAATAGTAGCAGCAACCAATATTGATCTTAAAGAAAAAGTAGAGCAAGGGACATTTAGAAAAGATTTGTACTATAGATTAGAGGGGCATTCAATTTTTATTTCACCACTTCGGGAGCGAAGGAAGGATATTCCGCTGCTGTTCGAATATTTTTTGCAGGAAGCTTCGAGTAAAATGAAAAAGGAAATGCCATCCATCCCTATAGAATCCATGCAATATCTCATAAACCGGAATTATCCTGGTAATGTTCGAGAAATACGCTCTATGGCGTATGATTCATTAAGCCGTGAAACGACAGGGGAAGTTACCGTATCGCTATTAAAATCTCAGTTAGGCGATGTAGATCCGTTTGAAAGCGAAGATAAATGTAGTGAACATAAAGCAACAAGTAATATTTTTTCGGAGTGCAGTACATTGCCAACGCTGAGTCATGCTATTGAGTTACTAATTGACGAGGCTTTAGAAAGAACGGCTGGTGCGCAATCCGATGCTGCATGCCAATTAGGCATAACCCCCTCCGCACTTAGTCAGCGATTAAAACGTCGGCGAGAGCAAAAACAAGAATCATAATATGTTGCCTGTAGTTTTAGAATTTAAATCAATTTAGAAATCGAAATTTTGATCTCAATAGTTAATTTAGAAATCTTAACGCGACATTCTACTGATATAACAGTTAATTATTTGCTAAATTTAAAAATATCCCACTATAGACCTTTTTCCTGCTTTTAGAATACTTAATCAATTCTAGCAACTAAGTATTAAGTAATTTCCAATAACCCTAAGTCTTTAAAGGACTTACCCTCTCCTTAACTCCTTGGCATCGATTATGCTTAATAGAGTTTGCTAAATGGCAAGCCGCTTTTGCGGATGGAGTGGCAGTCGGCAAGGGGGATTTGCAGTTYTGAGGGGATCTGCAGATCAGAAATATAGGGGGTAATTATGTCTATTCAGTCTATGGRYAATCCATCKTTTACAGCCGTAATCGATACGCTCAAAGCAAATATCATGCTATGTGACGCTGATTTCGAGGTCACGTTTGTAAACCAGGCCATGCGCAAATTTCTGAACAGTTATCAAAAAGAATGCCTGGAAATTTGTAAAGATGCAGATACGATTCTCGGTAAAAGTTTGGAGTTATTTTTTATACACCATTCGATCTGTAAAGAAAAGCTCAGAACTGAAATTGATTTACCGCATAAAATTACGATAATGATGGGGGAAAGAATATTCTCGTTAACTTTTTCTGCAACATCAGATGTAAATAATGACTATGCAGGAAATTGTATCGARTGGCGGGATATCACAACCTTATATCACGATCTAAACCATTCGGCTCAATTACGCTCTGTTCTTGATGGGTTGAGTGTCCCTACCTTGATACTAGGACTTGATTTTAAACCGTCCTACCTGAATCCGGCTATGGAGCAGCTCATTGAAAAACATGAGCAGCACTTTAAGCCGTCATTCTCAGATTCAAATTCAGGTAGCGCAATCAATATCGATGTACTTGCTGCATTCAATCTCCCAGAATCCCTATGGAGGATATTGGAAGATCCAGATCAGCGAGCATTTAGTACGATGCAGAAAATTTCAGATCGTTATTTTGAAATGAATGTGACTCCTATCCGTAACGCAGGTGGAAAGATATCGGGTGCAAATATTGAATGGATAGATAGAACGAATCTTCAGGAAGCKCGAATTTAYTCTAGTGTCCTGTTTGATTTRATTAAYCATTCYTCATCAAATTTYATYATCTGCGATACCGATATGAATATTGCTTATGCGAATTCCAGAACCGAAACATTTTTAAGCTCGAATGAAAATGATGTGGAAGGGTTTCTGCAGAAGCTGAAGAATGAGGTGAAAATATTTCAAAGCAGCATTACCCATCTTTTGATTGTGAAAGAAAATACTCAGCATGAAGACGTGGCATTTACAAGGGTCGTTTCCCATGGGAATCAGGAGGTTCATATTAATATCACTCCTCTCCGAAATGAGCATGGTGTGCATGTGGGAAATGGAATTGAATGGAGAGAAAATGTAGTCCCTTCGGTTGTTGCTGTTTAGCAATCTGAATTTTAAAAATGAATGAGATGGTAGCAGTAGAAAGTTGAAGAGAGTGCAATTTTTCAAGGGGGATGAATTGCAATCACAAAATTGGATTTGAATAACAAATTTGAAACATGTTGGGAATAGCCATCAAAGGGGGAAAAATGTCAAATATCGAAAGTACCACGTCTGCACCAGAAAATAACAATGCAGCCAATGAAGAGAATTCAAAATTTAAAGATGCTGTAGACAATGCCAATGTCAATATTATGATGTGTGATCTTGAGCTGATAATCACATATGCAAATGATGCCACAGTGAATTTGGTACGTGAAAACTTGGATCTGTTTCAGGAAAACTATCCAGGATTTGATATCGATTCAATAGTTGGTACGTGTTTAGATGATTTTCATGAAAATCCTGGATATCARMRMARAWTNTCTGAGTAACCCAAAAAATCTGCCTCACCGCGCTGAAATTACCATAGGCCCAAAGAAATTTACGTTAAATATTACTGGAATTTTTGATAGTGCTGGTCAATATAGTGGCAATTGCCTTGAATGGCAAGATGTTACTGCTTTACGAGAGAAGGAAGATGTAGCAGCACGTCTTCAATCTTCCGTTGAAGGTTCGAATACGGCTACGATGGCGATTGATCGTGATCTCCTTATTACAGCTGCCAATCCTGCAACAGTGAAATTAATTCAAGAAAATCTGGTTGAATTCAAAAGTGCCTACCCCACGGTAAATTTCGGTGAGGTGATTGGGATTTGTATCGATATTTTTCATGAGAACCCTGCGCATCAACGGCAAATTCTCGGTGATGTGAATAACTTGCCGTATCAGGCAGATATTAAGGTAGGAAACAAGTTATTTCAGATTAATGTCTCGGCTATGCTGGGCAATAACGGGGACCATATCGGAGCGAATCTGGAGTGGTTTGATGTTACGAGTTTGCGAAGTGAAGCCGCGAGAGCTGAAAGCCTGTTTTCACTTATTGAGGGTGCCTCAGCATTTTTCATGATGTGTGATACTGATCTTAAGATTACGTATCTAAATCCAGGGGTACAGAAAATGCTGGATGATTATGAATCTGAGTTACGTAAGTTTTTACCTAGTTTTGATGCGAGAAACTTGATTGGTACTTGTATCGATGATTTCCATGTTAATCCAGGGCATCAACGCCGTTTGCTTGCCGATGTTAAATCTCTGCCGGCGACAGTTGAAATCAAAGTGGGGGATCTGGATTTCCAGGTCACGGCAACAGCACTTTATGATGACCAGGGTAATCATATTGGTAATGGGGCAGAATGGACCGATTTAAATGACAGATCACGATACAGGAATGAGGTTGACGATCTCATTAAAGCCTGTGATGAGGGGAATCTTCAGAAGCGCGGAAAAACAGAACATTTAAGCAAAGAATTTGCTCCCATGATGGAAGGTATCAACAAAATTATTGATGCAATCACTGAACCGATTGGTGAAGCTTCAGATGTANWTMGGNWGARCWGGCAAAAAAGAATTTATCGGTGAAAGTGATGGGGGATTATAAAGGTGATCATGGAAAAATAAAGAATAACGTCAATGAAGCAATCCGGAATCTTTCCACGGCGTTATTCCAGGTTCGAGAAGCTTCAACAGAAGTGAGCTCTGCGAGCAATAGCATTAGCGATGGAAGTCAACAGCTTGCCCAAGGTTCAAATGAGCAAGCCGCTTCATTAGAGCAGATATCTGCCAGCTTGGAGCAAATTACATCCATGACCAATCAAAATTCAGAAAATGCTACTTCGGCTAATACCTTGGCACAAGAAGCAACAAAAATTGCAGGTGTTGGTGGTGAGACCATGCAGCGCATGAGTGAATCGATAGAAAAAATCATGGCCTCCGCAAATGAAACATCGAAAATTGTGAAAACAATTGACGAGATTGCATTCCAGACGAACTTGCTTGCTTTAAATGCTGCAGTGGAAGCAGCGCGAGCGGGTGATGCTGGTAAAGGGTTTGCTGTGGTAGCTGAAGAAGTTCGCAGCCTGGCGGCACGCAGCGCAGAAGCGGCAAAAACCACAGCGGACTTAATCGAAGATTCGAGAAAGAATGCTGAGAGTGGTGTAAAAATAAGCGGTGAAGTGGCGACATCACTTGAGTCTATCGAAGATCAAATTGGGAAAGTTAATTCACTAGTAGCTGAAATTGCTGCAGCGTCGAAAGAGCAGGCCTCAGGAATTTCAGAAGTCAACGATGGTATTTCGCAATTGGATTCGGTCACTCAGCAAAATGCAGCCAATTCTGAAGAATCGGCTTCTGCAGCTGAACAGCTTAATGCCCAGGCAAATATGCTGTCAGGAATTATCAATGAGTTCGTGATTGATACTGGAAATATAAATGTGACTCACCAACATCAAAACACCATGCAGGCGCAAAACAACGTAAACAATACCATGGGTAATGGCAATTCGTATCAAAACGGAAATCAGGTACCGGTACAACCGAATCAATATCAAAACGGAAATGGATCAGCACAGGCCAAAGCAACGGTCTCATCTGCTGCTCCAGAGGAACTAATCCCATTTTCGGATGATGAGCTATCAAGTTTTTAGGAGTTAGAAATAGGGATCAGCCTTCTACCTTACCCCTGGAAGTGTTGAGAATTATTTCTGAAAAAGTTTGATTGGCTTCTGCTTCTATAAATTTAAATAGATCATTCTTCCGTTATTCATACCTGGCCTTAAGGCCAGGTATGAATATTACAGAATCACTACGAATACGAAGAGGTACACAGGATGGGATTAAGTGTATTGATTGTAGATGAATGCAAATATGTTCGAGATATGATGAAATCGTATTTTGAAACGGCTGATGTTGGTGTTACAGAATTATACATCGCTGACACTAATACAGCAGCATTAACAATTCTTGCTGAAAACAAAGTTGATCTAGTTTTTTATGATTTTGATTCACGCGAACTTAATGACTTCAGCTTTTTATATCATCTCTTTAACAATGGTAAAAATGAAAATTACATGCTAATACCTGTTGTATCAATATGGATTGAATCAAGAATACACTTATTGAGAAATATTGGACTTGAAAATTTTCTAAAAAAGCCTTTTAGTATTAGTAACCTGAAAAACATATTGTCAGATTTTGTACCTACATAGAAATTCGTTGGGTAATAAATTTATTTAAAAACTAATTTTTGTGAAGATAGATAGTTGGGAGTGAACTATGACATCAAGCGTAAAGTCGGCTAAATTGGAAGAAATTAAAAATAACCTTAATCAGGATTTGGACATTGCATCTTTTCTGGCTGTAGGGCAAAAAGTTTTATTCGACACCAATATTCATGTCGCAGATTCAACACGATTCGATGTTACTGTGCTGGGMWSKWWRMAWGATARMWAYAKRAWTCTSKAWRRTYRMRMWYAAWWMAGAYRATCTACCGTTATCAATTTCGATTCGTTTTGTGCTCTACGGTTCATGAAGGATGGAAAAGCATGTGCTATGGAAGTTCGGTCTATTGATGGGCGTTTTTCTAATATGGACAGTACGTTTCGTGTTTCATGGCCCAAGCAGGTTAAATATCATAAAATCCGGAAAGAAGATCGTATCAATCAAAAGTGTCAGGCCTTGTTGGAGACGGACGATGGAATGACCATGAGCGCAGTTTTGCACAATATAAGCCATGGTGGCTGTCGATTTTATGTGCCAATTAAAGTAAATACRAAGACCAAATTGAAATGCACCATCTATTTATCCAGCGGTATGGAAATTAAAGATACGGTCTGTGAAGTTTGTCACATAATTTTGACTGCTGAAGGGACCATTGCCGGGTGTAAATTCATATCGATGCCTGCTGAACAACGCTCAAAGCTTGAATTATATATCGGTATGCATGCCAATATGGATCTTGRCGYTACCGGAGATAGRCGTGTACTMATCCTGGATAGCGATTTGGAAAATACGTTGGTACTTGAAAAGGAATTAAATCTTAAGGGTGTCCAAGTCGTTGTGCAAAGTGATCTGGTACAATTTTTTAGTTGGGTAGGTACGCTTAAACCTGATTTAGTTTTGATAAACAGCGAATTTCAGGGGTTGGGAATAGAGCAGATTTGTACGATTATTTCGGATACCGCAAAAGAATCTGAGATGCCCATTCAGCTGTATGGGGCAAGTGCGGAATCGCTTCATAAAACTTTAGAAAATAAGGGTGTTGAAAAATCTTATGCTGTTACCCCTTCTTCTGGAGAAATTTTAAAAAGAATATCGATGATGACGGAAGCTCCAGAAAATCAAGATTCCTAAATATAATCACCCCATTCTTCCCTTACTCTAATCCTTAGCGATGCAATACAGGTTGGCTGCACCTTTCAAGTAAAGTTCGTCGCCTATGACGACAGGAGAGCCGTCGAATCCATCATCAAGTATGTTCGTGGCTAGAATYTTGAATTYRTCTGAATTTTTGATGACGGTGGTGGTGCCTTTGCGTCCTGTTATGTAGAYGCGGTCGGCGACACCGATGGGAGATGCGTATACCTGCCTCATGCCTTCGAGTTTTTCGCGTATGTAGTAGGGTTCACCGGTAATGGCGTTGAAACACGAAATAAACCCGGAAAGTCCTCGAGTCACATATATTCTTTCACCGTAGAGCAATGGTGATGATACATACGGCGTGTTTTTCTCGATTTGCCATACAGTTGCTTGAGATAAATCACCTGTACCGCCCATTTTCATGGCTATTAGTTTTGGATCCAAGTATCCGCTGGTAAAATAGACATTCCCATTACCAACCACGGGAGTTGGAATTGCTGAATCTTCTAGGCCGGGGCTGTGCCAAATAAGCTCGCCATTTTGAGCATTGTAGCTGCGAATGGTTTTTTTGCCGCTTGTTATCACTTGCAAAATACCATCCCGTTCAATCACCAAAGGGGTTGACCAGGTCGTGCCTTCATCCCGGTCTTTTTCCCAGAGCAGATCGCCGTTTGTTTTATTGAAAGCTAGTATTTTCGAGTCGCCTTCGTGGTCCATCAATACGATGATGGCATCGCCTGCCAGCACAGCGGAACTGCCCTCGCCAAATGAGCTGGTAATTTTCATGGGGAATAAGTCGTTGGACCATACAAATTTCCCGTCAACGGTGTAGCAGTAGAGGCCGCGTGAGCCGAAGCTTACCCATACGTATTCGCCATCCGTTACGGGAGAATTGGGGGCAAATGTGTTGGTGTTGTGCTTTCCTTCGTGGGGCAGTATTTCGGCGGCTGTCTTTTCCCAGAGAATTTTCCCGGTTTCCCGTTCGAGACATATGATGTTGAATTGATACGGCGTAGTGGGCTTCGATGGCCCACGCCTTCTCCCGCCGGCGGCTTCGGCTGATTTGCCAGTCAGTACAGCCGTGGTTAGGAAAATCCGGTTGCCCCAAATGGCAGGTGTTGAGCTGCCCTCACCGTGGATGGCCGTTTTCCATTTGATATTTTTTTTCTCGCTCCAGGAAATCGGCGGGTTACCTGCAGCAACCAAACCATCGCCAGTTGGTCCGCGCCAATTTGGCCAATTGTCCGCGTTGGCAATCCCCGAGGTTAATCCGATATATAGTGTGGCGACGATGGCAAGAGCGACGTTTTTCATTTTTTAATCCTTGTTCGTTTATTACGATGGGATAAATATACTGCATTGCGAGTGGTAATTCCATGGCACCGAAGTTGGTGTGCCACTATGGAGCATTAGCTTGTTACGTCTAATTCGTAGCAGACTGCTTCCAGCGAGTTGCGTACAAAGAGTTTACCGTCTGCGATGACGGGGTGGTTCCATGTTTTTCCTTCTATCGCCTTGATGGAAGTGATTTCCTCTTGCCCTTCCGGAGTAGCTTTCAGTAATGCGATGTTCCCTTTTTCACTGAGAATCAGAAGAAGCCCCATGTCTTCGATGAGTAAAATTTGGCCGCCGTAGTTGGAACCGCGCCATACTCGTTCTCCGGTAGATGCGTCGATACACATAAGGCGTTTACCGTCGAAGCCGTAGAAGTGGTCTTCGTAGAATACGAAGTCATTAAAATAGGGTTTGAATTTACGTGTGGTCCAGTCCTCGGAAACCGTCCATTGGCCGTTTTCATTTTCAATACGTAGTTTGCGGGTCCCTTTACCGCCGGCTGTGCCGATGAGGACAGAGTTTCCATCCGGTACCATGGGCTGGACGCATCGCGGGTTGGTGGAAACCTGCCAAAGGTGTTCCCACAACTTCTCACCCGTATCGGGTGCAAACGATTGGATGCCAATGTCGCTTGAGATCAGTAACTGAGGGACGTCTGCAAGTGTGTTGAGTTGAACGGATACATATCCGTGTTTCCCTTCACCGCTGGTCCAGCGGACATCGCCGGATTTAAGGTCGTAGGCCACCACGCTTTTTCCGTTGGGATCGCCAGCGAATACGATGACCATATCGTTCACGATGAGTGGTGAACTTGAGAAGCCCCATACAGGGATCTTCGCGTTGGTATCCTTTTTCAGATCGCGTTGCCATAAGGTTTCACCGTTGGATGCGTTCAAGGCTTGTACAATGCCTGTAGCGCCCATGGTGTAAAGGGAGCCTTCATGAAATGTGGGTGTCGCCCGAGGGCCTGAACCCATGGCTTCATCAAAGCGTTCGGATATGGGGCTCGCCCACATTTGATTGCCTGTCGCAACTTCGTAACATACAACGACTTCGTCTTGACCGCGCTGTTCCTGTGTGAAGAGATAGGCGCCAATTACAGTGAAGGATGACCAACCCAGCCCCACTTTTCTTCGCCAAAGTTCCTTAGGCGGGTCGGAATCCCAGTCGGTCGAAAAGGTAACATCTGACAGGCGACTATCGCGATTTCCTCCACGAAATTCGGCCCAGTCCCCGGGACCCGATTGCGCCGGAAGGGTAATGGAGCGAGTAGGTTCCTGGGTTTCGGAAGCCCAAGCTGCATCGGCGGGGACCGGGGGCTCTGTCCAGCGCCAAGACACAATTGGCGTCAAGTTGCCTCCAATATCGTCCACACGCAGTGCGGTAAAATAGGCTGTACACGCCACCATGGCTGCGATGGTGATGAGGCGTCGGGAAGACCAGGCCATGGAGGCAGTAATACTCAGGAACACGACGATGGTTGTAGTCAGTGCAGGCAGGGTGCCCACCACCAATCGCGAACCGACGCCCGTGTGTGTAACGGCAACCAATAGTAAGAGCGCGATGAAGAGGAGCAGTCCGCCAATGCGATCACGTTTGGAGACGTGCTTTGCGCGTAACCACCATATTGCAAGGCCAATGACTACGACTATAGGGACAATATATAACCCTATAGCATTTTGAAAAACCGTGGCGGCTCGAAGCGAATATACGATGGCGGCTGTTTGGATGAGAATGAGAACCATCGGTGTGACCAATTTCAGCTTTACCGTTGGCGTACCCTCTGGAGCCTGGGCCTCATTTTCTTGCGGGTTGATTTCAGACATCATAATTCCTCATTTATTTTGGGTTGGCCTGTCATTGCGGTCCAGAGGTGTCAGTTTTATTTCACTTTGNTCCGTTTCACCTGATTGTTTGAAGTATTCTTTATGGATGGTATGCCAATGAACTGGATGAGTGCGTAGATGGCGGCAGCCAATGCTGCCGTGAACGATACCATGGCTGTAATCCACGGAGAAGGGGCTTCGGCACCAATATCGGTGTCGCCGATTAAGAACATCACTACGAAAATCGCGGACACAGCGACGAACACACAAATATTTTGTACAAGGGCTAGTTTTTTTTCCAAGGACATATCGTTACCAGCTTGCGGCGTTTACCAATTCGAGTTAATTGAGCCTGCATTAAAAAATTCGAGTATATGGTATACGAAATCAACAGGTAACACACCTTCCTGATCAGGACTCCGAATCCCGCGTTTCGGAGAATATCTCCAGATGGGCACGATCTTCAATAAGCCCCGTCAATGCGGCTCTACGTGCAGTATCCAGAAGGTCGTTCAGCAAGGCATGTTGGATATTTTCCTCATGTGCGTGCCCAAGCAGAACGACCAAATCCTGCCCCAGCACTTGAATCGCACGTTCAATAGAAGTCGTGTCACCCGCCGGGGTTTTCCACTGATCGTCCAGCCATCGTCGAGCATCTCGGGCCATTTGCTGCAGGGTCAAGCGGAACAGTCCCGAGCGATCACCCAGATTTTCGGCATCTAGGTGTGCAGTGATATTTGCCAGTTCAGATAGGAAGGCTTCTTTCGTTTCCATAATTCAGGGAGTGTTCTTTTCTGATTGTATATTCTGGATCAGGGTCGTTTTTATGTCCGTTCCATTATTGACGGCCTTATGCAGCACTTGGCTGAACGCTTCGGCTTCAGGAGTAGATGCGTCACTTAGTCGTTGGTAAATGAACAGAAGCAGTGGAATAACATCGCCGTCGCTTTCGTATTCCCGATAGGCAATGTAGGTTACTTTCCAGCCTCCGGATGTCTGTGCAACCCCTTTGATATGTAGCCTACGGCCATTGCCCGTCGTTACAGTTGCGGCGGCTTTTTCCAGCGCACCCCTGGCTCCGGGCAGGAGGGCATCGCCAAGATCCACCATGGCATCGAAAGATTGCTGGATGGATTTTTCTGCTACGTCATCGGGAGGAAAGGGGGTGTCCGCTGGAAGGGTGACAGCCATAATCAAGGCCTGGACTTCGTCGGATTTGCTGGAGCTTATCACATCCACTTCGTAATGAAGCACGGAAGTTTTAGTTTTGAAGGTTTGAAAATTTCTTGAGAAAATATCGGCGACCTCTACGCTTTCGTAGCCATGACCGAGAAGGGCATCTGCAACCATGGGTACCGTAGCGATGGTGCCGCTGGTCAATTTAGGATCCCGGTTGCTGATGGAAAAGTATCCGAGGCCAAGGATGATTAGTACAATAACTGTTCCTGATTCGAATAATTTTTGTTTGTTGATTCGCCCCTGATGTTCCGGGTCGGGCTCTGGATTGTCCAGATTCCCCTGCGTTACTGAACCGCAGTTRCTGCATGGCAGGTACTCACTGGTGAGTGCATTGGTTTTAAGTTTGCTGCCGCATTGTGGGCATGTTGGTTCCGTCACGTTGTTGATGGCTCCGAGGCGAAGTTGTCTGGTTGAGTATGAAAACTATTCATATTTCTTCTACACGGGATGTTGTACAATCAATGTGCAGTTCTAGGCTGCACTGCCCACCGGATGCATCCTGGCCTGAAACGGGTACCTGGTAGATATTTTCCTCCAGCAGTTTAGGAGTCTTTATGGCAATCCGTGTGAGCTTCACATTGTTTTTTGCGTGATGCAATGCCAATACGCTTGCCTGAGTTATCTGTTCCCGATTCTGGGTAGACGAGCCCAGATCCCGACGGTTTAATTCTTTCAGGAAAGAGGTCAAAAATCCCCGGCGGCTGCTTTTTTTTGAGGTCTGTTCTTTTTTCATAATAGAGGCGTAATCCTAAACAATAGCTGATACTAGGCTATTCCTAAACTTGCGCAGTAGGGTATGATAGACGAAACGTCTTCGCTTGTTACATGTTATGAGTAAAACGCATTAAACGGTGGCAAAATGACCCTGTGGAGAAAACTAGCCTAAAACTTCATGAAAAAGCGAATTATGGATACCCGATTTAATTTTTTTTTATCTACGAATCCCAGGAATAGCTTCAATGAAAGCAGTGTTTTCACTATGGATCGGTGGATAAAGTTGTCCCGGCATATCGGCTCCGAAATGGAACCCTTATGCCGTGAAATGGAGTCTTTCTTACATATATACTTGTCTTTCGCAATAAGTGGCATGATACAAGTCAAGATACGGGCAACTTAGGAATTAATAACGTGTCATTTCTCTCTCAGTTGGATGCACTGGATGAAAATAAGCGAGCGGCTTTTTGGACATCTGGCGTGGCTTTTGTCATGGGCACCATTCTCTCATTTGGAGCTGTAGTTTACTGGCTCGTAGCAGACCCTACTGCTGAAATACTGGCTGAAGTGCCAGGCCTCGATGGAAAACCTACTGGTGCGGCAGCATTGGGGGAGAAAATAGATATGTCCGGTGTTTTCGAATCCTTCGGTGGTTCTCCATCAGATATACCGGGATCGTGGCCTTCATTTCGAGGTGCCGGATTTGACAATATTGTTACGGACGGTCCTGAGCTGGCCTCATCCTGGGGGGAAGACGGACCGAAAGAACTCTGGTCTGTAGAAATAGGGGGTGGATATGCAGCGCCTTCGATCCTGAATGGTGTCGTGTATCTCATGGACTACGACGAAGAAAATCGTGCGGACCTGCTGCGTGCTTTTTCACTAGAGGATGGCAAGGAGCTATGGCGTCGCTCTTATAAAGTCATGGTCAAACGTAATCATGGCATGTCCCGTACGATTCCTGCTGTAACGGAAGATTTTATTGTCACGATTGGCCCTAAATGTCATGTGGTGTGTTTGGATACCGAGACGGGCGAGTTCCTTTGGGGAATCGACCTGCAGGCTGATTACGGCACAGAAGAGCCATTATGGTACGCCGCACAATGCCCGCTTATTGTAGATGGAAATGCAATCATTGCCCCTGCGGGTGATGAAGTGTTGATGATGTCTGTAGATTGTGAAACGGGTGACGTGTTGTGGACTACACCGAATCCCCGGGGCTGGAAAATGTCTCATGCCTCAATAATTCCTATGACCGTGCTGGGCACGAAGATGTATGTGTATTCTGCACTGGGTGGAATTTCCGGTGTGTCTGCCGAAGAGGACTCGTTGGGCAAGTTACTTTGGCAGATTCCCTGGGGTGCCAAAGTCCTAGCGCCATCGGCGGTTCAAGCTGGCGATGATATGATTTTTATTACAGCTGGATATGCTTCCGGAAACATGATGCTCAAAATCAGTGAATCGGGGGGCGAATTTGAAGTGGAGGCCATGTATTCCCATGAGCCTGGTGAGGGGATGTCCTGTGAACAACAGACCCCCATATTCAACGATGGGTTTCTTTACGGCATTATGCMCAAGGATGCGGGTGCGTTGAAAATGCAGTTTGTATGTTATCGCCCGGATGGTTCGCTGGTGTGGTCCAGCGGAAGTGATCGTCGATTCGGATTCGGCCCGTTTATTCTGGCCGATGACAAGTTTTATATATTGGATGATCACGGAACATTGACGATGCTCGATGCCACAACCCAGGAATATGTTCAGTTGGGTGAGGCACATGTTCTGGATGGACATGACCCATGGGGGCCAATAGCTCTCGTGGGAACGCGTATGTTCCTGCGGGATATGGATCGGCTGATTTGTGTGGACGTAGGTGCTGTGTAACAGCGAAGGGTTTTCAATATGAAGGAACCGGTACGTAGAACGAATCATCCCTGGATAGTCGCAGTAATAGTCGCCGCTATCGGGGGTAGCTATTTCTATCTGCTGGGAACGGCGAAGTATCCTGAACCGGGTCCGAATCTTTCCTACGATGTGGAAACATGGCGGAAAGTGGATGAGGTAGAAACACGGTTTATGGAAGTGGGCAGCATAGTACCCGACATGGCAGATCCCCGCGCTATGACTATGGGCCCCGACGGACGCTTATATGTAGCTGGGAAGAATGTCATAGCTGTTTATGGCGATGACGATGAGGAACTTTCCCGAATTGATATCACGGGTACGCCCAAGTGTTTGGCTATGGCAGATGACGGTACGTTCTATGTTGGCTATCCGGCGCATGTCGAAGTAGTAAACCCGGATGGCACAGTGGCGAGTATATGGAAAGAAATGCCGCGTGCGTACATAACGTCCATTGATGTTCAGGGCGACAATATATATGTGGCGGATGCAGGCAACCGGGTTGTGTTTCGGTATGACCGGGATGGAAACGTGTTAGGTCGGATTGGCGAGATTGATCCGGAGAATGATATTCCGGGTATTGAAGTGCCCAGCCCGTATCTGGACCTGGCTGTAAATCCCGACGGCGACCTGTGGGTTGTGAATCCGGGCCTTCTCGGAATGGAGCGTTACAGATCGGATGGTTCAATCGTTACATCTTGGTATCGGCCCACGCTGCAATTAGAAGGATTTTCAGGGTGTTGCAATCCGACGCATGTGGCATTTACCAGTGATGGGAAACTCATCACCGCCGAAAAAGGGTTGGTACGTCTGAAAATGTATGATGTTACGTCCGGTGAATTTGAAGAATTGATAGCCGGATCGAAACTATTTCCCCGGGAGCAGTCGTTGCGGGATTTGGTGGTAGATGGGAGAAATCGGATTCTGGTTTTGGATCCGAGAACGAATACAATCCGTATATTTGATGAGAAGGATRGCGGCAATGACGAAATCAGTTAGTCGACAAGAATTCCTGCAAGTAATGGCGCGTCGCGGCATGCTTTTGGGTCTTACGGGAGTGGGTGTCGCGGCGGTCCATGGAAGCAAGGACGTCAGCGAATGCTTCAACCATAATTACTGCACAGACTGCTGGGGCTTCGATGATTGCGGGCTGCCAGAAAAAAAGGAGGTCGCCCATGAGCGAATTCAAGAAATTCGACCGGCGTGATTTCCTKCGTGGCGCGGCAGCGGTAGGYTTTACRGGTGCTGCCTGGGGCTTGACGGGYGAGAAAACGGAAGGCACCGTGTGGCAGCTTGATCCGAATAAATGTACCCAGTGCGGTCGTTGTTCTACTCACTGCGTATTGAATCCTTCTGCGGTAAAGTGTCTGAATCAATTTAATATATGCGGCTATTGCGATCTGTGTTTCGGGTATCTTCAACCSGGATCGCGYGATCGGGATACGGGCGCGGAAAATCAGTTGTGCCCAACAGCAGCTATAAAACGAACGTATATTGAAGCACCGTACTATGAATATCTGATAGAGGAAGACCTTTGTATTGGCTGCGCAAAATGTGTAAATGCGTGCCTGGTATTTGGGAACGCTTCATTCTATCTGCAAATTCGACAAGATGTATGTATCAATTGCAACGAGTGTTCCATCGCAAAAGCATGTCCGTCTGACGCGTTCAGCGAAGTGCCTGCGTCAAAGCCGTATATGTACCTTACTGGTGACGAAACGACTACCGTATAATGATAATCAAAAAAATCGTAGTCGCATTTATATTGAGTGGTGTCCTGCTGTCTGCGGGTTCGGCTGGTGCGCTTGAACTCAAGTTTCCGCCTCCTGATTTTCAGACGGAATATTCACTACCCGATCTGTATACACCGCCTCCCCATGCCGACTTTGGCTGGTGGGATACCGTCATATTGTTTGGTGCCCTTTCTCTTGCCACGTTTTTCGTATTTAAATCCCGTTCCCGCAACGGACTCTTCATGCTGAGTATTTTTTCGCTGGCTTTCTTTGGGTTTTACCGCAAGGGCTGTATCTGTCCTGTCGGTTCCACGCAAAACGTCATGGCCGCAGTGTTCATACCGGATGTAGGCGTATCAGCTATCGTCGTATCTTTTTTCGTTTTACCGCTCCTCTTTTCCCTGTTTTTTGGTCGCGTCTTTTGCGCGTCGGTCTGTCCTCTGGGAGCGATCCAGGAGCTGGTGGCCATTGCACCAATTCGTATCTCCCCGTCCATTGAACGGGTATTGAGTTTAGGAAAGTACATTTATCTGGGGCTGGCACTCCTTGGCGTTGCTACAGGGGCGGGTTTCCTGGTGTGCCGATACGATCCTTTCGTGGGACTGTTTCGCATGGGACATAGCTTCAATATGCTGATGGCTGGTGGATTGATGCTGTTGCTGGGTGTATTTATTGCAAGACCCTATTGTCGGTTCCTATGTCCTTACGGGGTTTTGTTAGGCTGGATGTCCCGCTTTTCAAAATGGCATCTGGATATTCCGCCTTCGCCGTGTGTGTCGTGTCGTTTGTGTGAAGATTCCTGTCCGTACAATGCAATTGATATGCCTACGCCAGAAGCGTTGGTAGAAGAGCCCGGCACCGGGAAGCGTCGTTTGCGCACCGTGCTTTTCCTGTCGCCGCTGATTATTACTGCTGGTGCTATGGTAGGGTATATGCTGAACGAGCCGTTATCGAGACTGCACCCTGTCGTTCAATTGTCCGAGCGTATGGTTGCGGAAGATACGGGTCTGGTTCAGGGAGAAATCCTGGAAACAGAAACATTCCGTACCAGCGATCAGACCACGGCGAGTCTTCATGCCGAAGCTCTGGGAATACGTAATAGTTTTAAAACGGGCGGCGCGTGGCTCGGGGCATTTGTTGCGCTGATAGTAACGCTCAAGCTCATTGGGCTGTCCATCGTAAAGAAACGAGACGTTTATACTCCTCACAAAGAAACGTGCTTTAGCTGCGGCAGGTGTTATCCTTACTGCCCCGTTGAAGAAGGAGGAGTACATCCATAATGTTGGAGAAAAGGGAGTTCGAGAAAAATAATTTTATGTGGCGCACCTCGGCCACCATTGCGGTTGTAGCAGGCGCGTTTTCGTTGATTATTTTCATACTCATGATG
>NVWG01000185.1 GCA_002746185.1 Candidatus Hydrogenedentota bacterium | reverse complement strand
CTTCGGCGATCGCTTCGGCATCGAGGATTTTCACTTGCTTCGCTCTATCGGCTTCAGACACTTCTCGCACTTCGTTTATCTTTTCCTCCTCTATTGCAACCGTTTTATCGACCACCACTCGTTCACGTATCACATTGGCAATTTCTTTCTTTTCGAATTCCACGGCTTTTTCTGCGGATATCTTTTGCAGATCCACTTCTTTTTCTGTAAGCCATTTCTGAGAAATCATATCAATGATGTAGGAGGTGTATCCGTCTCCTTCGATGATACTGGTAACGTCATATTTGTAATGATCGTCCAGCGCAGCAACGTAGCGGTCCAGTGCTGTAATTTCGAAACCGGCAGGTTGGGCGTGGGCCGTGAGGGTACTGAATACCAGTCCGAGGCAAACCATGACTACACAGGGTAGAAATTTCATGTGGGTATCTCCATATCAAGGTAACGTAAACAAGTAATTATTGAGAATGAGTACAGTATCGCAAAACCATGCTGCTCATCAATGTTGAGAGCCTGGTGCGGAGAGTGTTTCCATCAGTTGTGCGATCTGGCTGCGTATTTCCTGAATGGATTGAAATCGTTTATCAGCTATGACCCGAACGCCGGGGATTCCGCCTTTACCGGGTACAGTGCCGTCTTTGTCCAGCCCGCAAAACTGCGCGATAGCCGAGGCTCCTTCTGCGAGGAGAGCTTTGGCCTGGCGAACGGCTTGGGGTGAGCGATTTGCTTGTTGAGCTGAAGCGACGGCCTCTTGTAAGGCGTTGAGCATGGCATAATCTTCCACGCCGTCGCGTATAGCTTCCCAGCGTTTGCTGGCAACGACGGTATCATTGCCCTGGTAAACGAGGAGATAATCCAGGGTGCTTTTGGGATGATACCAAGGGTCCGCTGCGGACGTGCAGTAGGACCAGAAGCCGATTCCGGTTAGGCCGTGGTGCCATGCCAGCCATGATTGGCCGCGATAGTATCCCAGGGGGGATTGATGTTTGGCATTTCCTTCGCATTCATAGTTCCATATATCTGCTCCGGTGTCTTTCATGATTTTCAGTTTATCTGCTCCGGAATCCAACAAAAAGCCCACACGATTGGGACACCAGATGTCTACAAAGGGGATCATTTCCGTCAGTTCTTCTTTGGTAATACGGCCTACGGGATTGGCGTACATCAGGACTTTTGGGTCGGCTTTGCGTGTGAGTTTGGCATTGCTTAGGTATCRATCAACCAGACCGTCGTTCAATCCCGGCTCGTCAACGGGATACATGGCGTACCCATGGTAGTCCACGCCCATTTCTTTCAGGTGAGCGACCCAGTGACGCATCCAGGTAGTGTATGCTTTTTTATACGCCTCACTCTCTTGTCCACCGGGGCCTGTTGGTCCGCCTGCATTGTGAAAAAGAATCATGCCTTTCGGGGAGTACCGTTTTACATAATCGTCATGCTTGGTGAAGTCTATTTCACTGGTGAGTTTACCTGTTTCGTCGTAGGTAACGGTGGGGACAAAGGAGGTAACAAATACGTTGTTGCCGTGCGCAGTGCGATCTATGAGGCTTATATCTTCAAAGTCTTTGAGTCGAGATCGATACACATATCCCCAATTGCAATTCTTTAACACGCTGGTGTCGGCGAGTTTAGTTTTCCATACTTGAATGGTAAGGGGGACGGAATAGGATTGAGCATCTAACCCAAGGCTTTTTAATTGTATGGTTGTGGTCCAGGTTCCTGATGTAAGCCCTTCCGTGTTTAGTGTAAACCAGAGTTGGCGTGCATCCCATCCTGAAATGGTCAGTGCATGAGCGGTATTGAGCTCGGGCAGTGCATCGGCGGCAAGATCGAGGGTTTGGGTAGGGACATTGATCACTTCGAGAATATCAATGACGCGGCTGGAGGGGACTTCTGTTTTCTGTCCATCTTTCTCAGAGAGCAGCGGGTCGATTTCTACACGATACGTGACGCCTTCTTCGCTCCAATTGACAATATTCAGTGCTACTGACTCGACTTCACCCTGAAAAGCGGATGCGGTCATGGCGGAATCACCAAATCGTCCTTCTATGATTTCATCGGTGCCTCCAAAAGGAGCCCAAGGGTTTCCTGCGCTGAGCTGGAGCGGCCATTGTCCGGATTCGCGGTGGGTGGAGGCTGCTTTGGCCAGGATGTCCAATTCGTCAAATCGAGAGATATCGTTTCGCAATGCATCCCGCAATTTTCGACGATCTACATCGGATAGGGTGCCGGCAATGGCGATACGTGCGGAATAATCGGGAAGTTTTTTGCGGACTTGTGTGGATTCACCTAGCAGCGCATAGGCTTTGGGCAGGAGGCTCGTTGTGGCCTCTACTGAAGAAATGAGGGTGTGCAGGTCGTCCAACTCTTTTTTAAATGGAACGACATAAGCCTGGAAAGAACGTTTTGCTACGACATGCTCGCCGTCGTACACCTGGCATTCAATGGATACTGTCACGGGTGCAGCGGAAGAGATTGGGTATTGAAAGGAATAATCGATGGATTCATCGCTGGATGTGGTTGAACGTATGCGACCTTTTTTTCCGGTCTGTGTAAGGGTGACTTCCAGTTTTAGTTGGCGTGACTCGGGATTATCGAGAGTAACTGWAAAAGTATTGGAGCCTCCATACATTTTTCCAAAATCRATGGAAGAGATGCGCACTTCGGAATGYTGYGAGCCARYCTGGWAWGCGCCCAGTCGTGCGCTGYTAAAKCGATATTCRGGCCATACCGTTTTTGCATTCGRKGCTGCYTYSRGSSRKKYKTMGKKSKTMRRKKYMYYCTCGGCGGAGGCATAGACAATGTAGGGGGTTCCGTCGCCGGAGAAATCAGCGATGGTGGGGGTGGCATTGGTGTTGTGAGTCATGGGGACTGATTCGAGAAGTTCGCCGTCGGGTGAGAATAGAAACAGCTCGCTGCTATATCCTGCGACGATAATCTCCACATTGCCATCTCCGTTGATGTCGGCGATGGCGGGTTGACGGCGTACACGTTCACGCACATTGGCAGACCACCGTTCTGAACCGTCGGGTGCCAGTGATACTAATTTTCCTGACAGATCGATGGCGTATATTTCGGTCACTCCGTCATCATTAGCATCGGCAACTACGATACTGCTGTCGATATCTTTCGGGGTGCTGTGGTTCCATAGGATGTTGCCGTTTCCGCTTACCAGCATGACGGAGTTATCGAGTGCAGTTACGATTTCGTTTTGTCCGTTTCCATTTACATCGGCAATAACCGGGCTGCCGCCGTCACCGGATTTATTAACACGCCATCGTTCGGAGCCGTCGGCGTTAAGGCATAACAAAGGTATTGTTGACCCGCTGATGACAATAGCCAGATCCGGGTTGTCGCCGATAATGCCGATGGATGGGGCATACGCATATCCGTGATCACCGGAATATTGCCAGAGTAATTCCCCTTCATTGGAGAGGCATACAATGTTGCCGGAGTCATCCCCTACAATAACCTCCGTAACTCCATCGTCATCAAGGTCATATACGGAAATAGCTGTGGAGCCCCATACAATTTTCCCCGGAAGATCGTATTGCCAAACCGGGTCGCCTGTTTTTCCGGCGAGGCAGAATATGCGCCCTGATTGATTTACGACTAAAATTTCAGGAGTGGAGTCTTCCACTAAATCAGCAATGGTGGGTGGAATACTAATAGGAATTTGGATACCGCTCATCCAAATCTGCTGCCCCTGGTGATCAATGAGGTGGATCATGCCGGCAGTGGTAGTGATGACGACATCGTCTTTTCCGTCAGCGTTCATATCGACTATGGCAGGGGAGCTGTCTGCTTTTCCCAGAGGCGGATTGAATGTCCACTGGACCTCCCGGGCATGAGCAGAAGACACGAGTAAACTGATCGTGATTATCATTAGTAGTGTATATGGGTATTTTTTAAACATAGCAGCGCATTCCTCCAGGATAATTCAAATTGGCTTTTAGGTGTGTAATAAAATCAGGATTGGTTGCTCCATAGCCATAGTACCCGCAGATTGAATACTATTCAATGAGGAGTTTTATACTCCTAAATCATTATTGAACCCGACTGGATACATGGCGTAGACTCGATTCTTGGTTTATAGCGATCATCATGATGAAATTACTGTTTGGGAATCTAAATATGGGAATGAAAAAGCATATTAACCGCCGTGCCTTTCTTCAAACATCCAGTATGGCAGCGGCGACCACTTTACTGGGGACTTCTTTTGCCCATGGGGCGCGAGTTGGCCATAACGAAAAAGTCCGTATTGGTATTATCGGATGCGGTGGTATGGGACGTGCCCACGCCTATTCGTTGGCGTACAACAAAGGCTGTACGATTAGTGCCATCTGCGATGTATACATCAAAAAATATGAGGAAGTGGCCGATAACATCAAAACCATCACAGGTACGCGGCCCGATACGTACCAGGATTTTCGGTATATGCTGGATCGGGACGATATCGACGCCATTTTTGTCGTTACGCCGGATCATTGGCATCCTCTCATTACTATCATGGCATGCCGTGCGGGAAAAGATGTGTATGTGGAGAAACCCGTATGCACCACGGTGCATGAAGGGAGGGCGATGGTGGAAGCGGCCAGGCGGTATGGTCGCGTGGTGCAGGTGGGTACGCAGCATCGTTCCATGCCCGTTTTTCAGGAAAGCCTGGAGTATATTCGCGCAGGAAAACTAGGAGATATTGCGACTGCCACGGCCTGGATTTATGTGAACGCTATTCCTGTATCAGAAACCATGGAGTCGATTCCCACGGGACTYGATTGGGATATGTGGCTTGGACCTGCGCCGTCSGTACCGTATTCCCCRSAGCGRTATCGTGAATTCAAAGATTGGCATGATTATGCCCGGGGCGGGGAGCTGGCCAATTGGGGTGTACATTTAATGGATGTACTCCATTGGGGCATCGGCGAAGATCGCCCATTGAGTGTCTATGCTCTGGGAGGCAGTTATCAAAAATCGCCGGGTGCGGATAATTACCAGACGGTGGAAGCACTGTTCGAGTATCCCGGCTGCACGGTGACGTGGGAGCAACGTCATGTGAACGCGTATTCCAAGAAAGATTTCGGTATGAAGTTTCAAGGGACGGAGGGGCGGCTTGAATGTGATCGGGGCGTAATGACGTATACGAGCAAGGCTGGGGTCGTTGAAGAACACACGTTTGAGCGTTATGACAGTTGGGCAGATCGCAATCATCATAATAATTTTCTGCATTGTGTACGGACACGTCAGAAACCGGCGGCAGACATCGAGCAGGGATTTCGCAGTACGACGGCGATATTATTGGCGGGGATAGCGCTTAAAACTCGACGCCGATTGGATTGGGATGGGGAAGCCGAGCGTTTCATTAAGGATGAACAGGCTAATCGATATTTAACGCGGGCATACCGCAAGCCGTGGCGATTGTAGGGTTACTTCATGAAAAACGAAATCAATTATTGTACTCTTTTAATCGGTATTCTCTCTTTCTGCTTGGTGATGATCAGCCCCATTGTTTTTGCTGCAGATCTGGATACCCTGATACTGGATTTGGAAGGCGATGATGAAGCGAAGCACGTGACGGCACGTCAATTACTTCCGCGAGAAGGGATGGATGCTGTGCCTTCGCTCCTGAAACTCATGGAACATGAAAACCCTGAGGTCTGGCGTACGGCGAAAAATGTACTGGCGGATATAGGGCATGCRRTMTCTATTCCAGGGTTCGAGAAGGAACGGCGTAAWTTTACGAATCAATTGATGGCGGTGCTGCRRTCTGAKGCGCCTGACTGGACTATAAAACACTCCATTCGKTTGTYGGGGGTAGTTGTGCCGGAAGGATATTCGCTTAAACCGTTTCACGATCTGGTGCTCAACRCGAAGTGGCGGGAAGAAGCGTTGGGCGCACTGGAAATCATGGGKACGAATGAATCACGTAAGCTGATCGAAAAGCTATCCCGTATAGGCAGCGTAGAAGATCGCGTTGAAGTGATGGAGATAGTACGCTTGATATCGGGTACAGTTCCCCAAAAACTTCTGAAGGATTCCGACCCTCGTATTCGGGTTGCTGCTATGCGCGTCTTAGCTCGGAATGGAACGGCGAAATTGGTAAAGTCTTTCGAGCAAGCCATGTCGGATCTTGACGAAACATTACATGTGGAAGCGGTTGATGCCTATCTTAATTTAGCTGAAACAATCATGGAAAGTGGAAATCATCGAGATGAGGGCTTGGCCATATTTCGTCGTATACTCSAAACAGAATCGGCAGCAGGGCTTYGTGGCGGAGCGTTAGCTGGGTTAGGTCGTTACGGTGATGAATCGGTTGTGGCGACTATTCTCAAAGCGACTCAAGGAGAGGGCGGTGACGATCTGGAAGCTCCTGCACTGATGGCGTTGGGCAGCCTGCATGGTCGTGATTCATATACGGCCATGTTAAAGGCTTATCCGAATACGGGTGAGGATATGAAGTTAGGACTTCTCGGGGTTTTTGGCCGTACACAAGATCCGATTTTTCGTGAGGTGCTTGAAACCGCTGTGAAGAGTTCCGATAACGCGACACAGATAGCGGCAGAACAAGCTTTGAAGCAATTTAATTTGCCGCCCGGAATCAATACCGCTGAAGCATCGCATCCACCACAGGAAAAAGACKCCGGMAACTGATATTTTATGTTCCGTTCAAGATTGCTATAGCGAKAACATTTTTTYNNGAAGAGTATATATTTCTGGAGGCCGTTTATGTCTGTTGTTTCATATATCCAAACCGTAAAATTGATCCGAGCTGCTGTTTATCTAAGTGTAGCGTTATGCCTTGGATTCAGTACGGTTTTGACGGCACAGGTTAAGCAGCCGGAAGAAGTCCGCCGCGAATTACCCAAGGCGTACGCGTCGTTCCTGAAAAAATTCGACACGTATGATGTAGTCGTTAAATCTCCAAAAGATGCGCCTCAGTGGTGGGCGGGTGCGCCATCGGTTTTACGTGATGCAGAGGGTATATTCTGGATGGCATCGCGTATGAGAACAGCTGATGCGCCCCGTGGTTTACGCGGGTATGAGATCCAGATATTACGCAGCGCTAACGGAATTAATTTTGAGCT
>NVWG01000007.1 GCA_002746185.1 Candidatus Hydrogenedentota bacterium | reverse complement strand
CAACAATCACAGTGAGCAAGCAAGCGTATTTCATTCTCGTTTTGATACGCTACATGCTTAACAAAACAAGCCGACCCAAGCCCTTCACTATCGATAAAATGCTTAACCGTTTCGGCATTTACATTCTTCATGTCAACATATTTAACTCTTAACGCTGTAAGAAGCACATCGTATTCATGCTCAGTACGGAGTGATTCCACCAATTCGCCAACTGTACTACGAATTGCAAATCCATTTTCGGCATACATTCTCCACAAGAGAACATCTTCGTCCTCTCTCATACACCAACTATTTACATATGTAGTGGCATTGATGTAGCCCAGGCGCCTCCTTAGAGACTCAAGCTGTTTTTCTGCGGGAACTACATCTGGAGCATACGGATACAAATATGTTAAATATAAGGGAATAAGACACTTACTTTACTTTAAATTGACCAGCTTTCGTAATTTTGCGGTCAATTTGGTATAGTTCTTAAAGTGGGTTTAGACTGTAGCTGTACACTAGTTTTGCCCTGAACCTGGAGGGATCCATGCGTAAAAATAGTAGTAAAGCCGAGTTTTTTGCATTGTTCTTGTTCATGCTGGGAACTACGTTGGTCCTTACCAACGGGTTCTCATCGCGTATCTTCGCTCAGGACTCGGACAAGGTTCTGTACGATCAGGTAGAACCGATTGGGGATGTTCTGGCCGAGATACTTCAGAACTACGTATATGAAGCTGATCTGGATCGTGCGGTAGAAGGTGCGCTCATGGGTATCATGAGTTCTTTGGACCGTAATTCCAGCTATATCCCTGCGGAAAGCTTTCAATCTATGCGTGAGGATACGGAAGGGGAATTCGATGGTATTGGTGTTCACATTCGTTATGATGACGATGGCAATATCCTCGTATTCCAGCCTGTTCCTGATGCACCTGCTGCAAAAGCCGGCATACGATCAGGCGATTTTATTGTCGAGGTTGATGGTGTAAGTACCGAATCCATTCTTGAAGATGCCGCTAACGGTAACGTGGCGTTATCTCGTGTATCCGAACGCATCAAAGGCCCCAGAGGCACGAAAGTGAATGTAGGAGTGAGCCGGGCGATTGACGATACTGGAACCGAACGTGAAACAATGAATTTCGATGTGAAGCGCGGTAAGATTCCTCTTCAAAGTATCGTAGAAGCACGGATACTCAATGGGGATGTTGGTTATGTACGCATCAGCGATTTCAAAAAAAATACGGCAACAGATCTAAAGAAAAAATTACATGAATTTGAAAAGGAGAATATTCGCGCCATGATTCTTGATCTACGATGGAATCCTGGTGGGTTGTTGAATTCTTCTCGTGAGGTGTGTGAATTATTTCTTCCAAAAGGTTCGCTGGTTACCTCCACTCGGGGTAGGGAAACTGCAGAAGGTCGTTTTAAAGAAGACATGGTTCTCACCACACAGAAACATCCAGTAGTTCCGCTTACCATGCCGTTACTGGTCTTGGTCGGTAGTGGGTCGGCCAGTTCATCTGAAATCGTTACAGGCGGTCTGCAATACCACCAGCGTGCTCTGGTAATCGGAGAGCAGACTTTTGGTAAAGGCAGCGTGCAGACTATCATTCCGCTGAATCGTCCTCACGGTGCCGCGCTTCGTTTGACTACAGCACTGTATTATACGCCAGCCGACGTGACCATTGATTYGATTGGGATATCGCCTGACATCGAAGTGCTCATGGATATGGAATCCCAGATAGCATTGCAGCGCCAGATGATACGATCCCTCGATGATGGGCCGGAGTTTATCAATAAACAGAATCATGGTCGAGCCACAGGAAATATGGAAGATGATGCGACCCAGGATTTGGTGTTGGAGCGGGCGTTATCGCTGCTGCAGGAAGATACGGTTTTTGAAAATATTCTAAATAAATATCACCGAGACATACGTGAAACTCAAAAGATGGCATCTCAGGACGCGATCGATAAGAAAGAAAAATAGATGCGCGATTTTGATCGTTCGTGGGATGCCTTGCGTCCTGTTTCTATCCAACGCAATTATATAAAACACCCTGCCGGATCGGTGCGAATCGCTTTCGGCGATACCCATGTGATTTGCACAGCTACGATTGAAAGCCGTGTCCCTTCTTTTTTAGCTGGAACGGGAAAAGGGTGGGTAACAGCTGAATATGCCATGTTACCCGGATCTGCGGGGGGAGGACGTATCTCCCGTAACGCCAATACTAAAGGCCGTTCCCAAGAAATCAGCCGTCTGATAGGACGTTCGCTTCGGTCTGTGGTTGATATGGAAGCGTTGGGTGAGCGGCAAATTATTGTGGATTGCGATGTACTTCAGGCTGATGGAGGAACGCGCACTGCTGCCATTACAGGCGGATACGTAGCGTTGTGCGATGCCGTCGATTTTCTGGTAAAAACTGGTGAAATTTCGAAATCACCTATTACGGATCAATGTGCGGCTATCAGCATTGGTATTATCAATAACGAAACTCTCCTTGATCTTTGTTATGAAGAGGATTTCGCTGCTGATGTGGATTTGAATCTGGTGATGAAGAACGACGGTACCATCATCGAAATACAGGGAACGGCAGAGGGTGAAGCATTTGACCGGACCCTGCTGAACTCCATGCTGGATGCAGGCGAAAAGGGTATTCGTGAACTCATGGTCATGCAGAATGAGGCTCTGGAAGATGGCTAAAGACCTCCTTGTCGGGTCAGGCAATCCCGATAAAGCTCGTGAACTGCAGTTGCTYCTGAAAGAYACNCCCNTGGACSGTAAAGAGTCTTAGCGMTTTTCCWTYAATAGAAGAACCTGAAGAAAACGAACCTGATTTTGAAGGCAATGCCCTRCTCAAAGCTCGYTAYTATGCTGCTGCYYATAMCATYTCTTGCGTGGCGGACGATTCAGGACTYGTRGTGGATGCCCTGGACGGAGAACCGGGTGTTTACTCTGCACGGTATGCTGGCCCGGCCTGTTCTTACAGCGACAATAACACCAAACTCCTAGCCGCTTTGTCCGATATGGAACCGGAAAAAAGAACGGCTCGATTTGTATGTTGCGCGGCATTTATTGATAACAGTGGAACCACGTTTATGGCACGCGGTACGGTAGAAGGACGGATTGCATCTGAATGTCGCGGGGAAAATGGATTTGGCTATGATTCACTTTTCATCCCAGACGGATATGCTATAACCTTCGGCGAAATGGAGCCTGAAATAAAACACCAAATCAGTCATCGCGCCCAGGCATTTGCAACCATGCGCGATTGGTTGGCAGAGCAGGTTTGAAAGTTACCCCATGCGAATCGTTGATACTACGGAAAAGGGTCTGGCCGAAGCGGTAGAAGCGTTACAGCAGGATCACGTCATCGCTTATCCCACGGAAACCGTATATGGACTGGGCTGCAATCCCTTCTCCGATGCCGCTTTGACCAAATTATTCAAAGTCAAGGAGCGGACTGGCGATTCCCCTGTCCTTATGCTTATTGGAGATATGGCTCAACTCAATGGGCTGGCTGCCGAAGTATCCGACCAGGCGCAACGGTGTATGGATTCATTTTGGCCCGGCCCGCTCTCCTTGCTTTTTCCTGCCTTACCCGGACTGAACGAGGGTATTATCGGCCCGGGAGGGAAAGTCTGTGTACGCTATACTTCTTCGACCACGGCAGCTAACCTATGCTGTAGATTCGGCCACGCCATCACCTCTACATCAGCGAATATATCAGGTGAACCGCCAGCCGTTTCCTGTGAAGGGATTAAAATAGACGAAGTAGAAGTGTGCATTGATGGTGGTATCATTGCCGGGCAGATCCCCTCAACCGTATATGACCCTGATACGGATACCATCCTGCGAGAAGGGGCTATTAGCGAGAAGATATTGCGCACCAAATTAGCATAATACCGATGGTATGCTGCGGCAGTATCGCGCTACACTTTCGCACTACTAAAAAGAAGGATGAAGGCTACATGATAATCGCCATGGGAAGTGACCATGCAGGCTACGAGGATCCGCCGCCTCATTACAAACCTGCATTGATCGAATATGTAAAATCAAAAGGGATCGAAGTTCTGGATGTGGGTTGTTATGGTCCTGATGCCGTGGACTATCCTGAAATCGCGAATCTGGTCAGTGAAGCGATTCTCTCCGGCAAGGCCGAATTGGGTATTCTATTATGTGGAACGGGTATCGGTGTAAGCATCACCGCGAACCGTCACCCCGGCATACGCGCCAGCGTCTGTACTACTCCTGAGATGGCACGTTTAACCCGGGAACACAATCATTCAAATATTCTGTGTCTAGGACGACGTATTGTCGCCCTGGAAGATTGCTATGCTATTATCGATGCATGGATAAATGAACCCTATAGCCAAGCAGATCGACATGTTCGACGCGTAACCAAGATGGGATAAAAAATGAAAGATTCCTTGCAGCCCGGTCTCAACAATGAAATGACCTTTACCGTGACAGACGACATGGCACCTGCTCATTTACCCGTCAAGGTACTGTCTACGCCCAGCATGATTCAGCTTATGGAAGGAACCTGCCTGCAAAATGCGCAGCCTCATCTGGATGACGGCGAAACCACGGTGGGTACCCATGTGAATGTGAGTCATGCRGGRAAAGCCATGTCCGGTGAAGAGATCAGAATCACCTCCAACCTGAAAGAGGTGAACAAACGCCGACTCCTTTTCGAGATTGAAGTGACGGCTCCTTCCKGTATCATCAGCACAGGAACCCATGAACGAGCCGTTATCAGCCTTGCCCGTATGGGCGGTTAATCGAAACCACCTACCCGTACAAGGTATGATCAAGGTGTCTGGTGAATGCSGGACANCWTTTTTATTGTTTACAYACTATCCGAARATGAATCTAACGTGTAAATTTTCGGTGAATCTGGAGAATACCATTGAATGATTTAACCCCAAAAGAAATTGTGAGCAAACTGGACGAATATATTGTCGGTCAGGACGAKGCMAAACGMRMWGTYGCCATTGCGCTGCGTAATCGGTGGCGCCGCCAGCAATTACCCGATGATATGCGCGATGAAGTTACGCCGAAAAATATCATTATGATCGGCCCAACGGGTGTAGGTAAAACAGAAATCGCCCGCCGTCTATCACGACTCGTTGATGCGCCCTTCATAAAAGTGGAAGCATCAAAATTCACTGAGGTGGGCTACGTCGGACGGGATTGTGAATCCATGGTGCGCGACCTGACTGAAGTAGCCGTCAGTTTGGTGCGTGATGAGATGAAAAAATCCTGCGAAGAGTTGGCTCGTGAAAGAGCTTTTGAACGAGTCCTGGATATTCTCCTGCCTCCAAAACCCAAAGCACCTGAACGCATATTTCGACCAAACGATCCCCTTAGCGGCGACGAAGGTCCAGCGTTAGTGACTCCAGAAATTTCTGCGGAACAAAAGACCCGCGAAATTATCCATAAAAAATTGTTGGCGGGAGAWYTGRAYSWRAMRSWMAWMKATGYSWKYMTCAWKGMMAYKRGYMRGWSKRCWRSCMKKCRRMTSWWCRSSAWWAYSKGYSYRGARRMRWTSRGTGTTAATCTCCAGGAAATGATGGGGAAGATGATGCCTCAGCGCAAAAAAACGAAATCCATGTCTGTCAAAGATGCCCTTGTTGTTGTGGAACAAGAAGAGTTGGAAGATTTGCTTGATATGGATAAGATCGTGGAAGAGGCTCTCATACGCGCACAGGATTCCGGCATTATTTTCCTTGATGAGATTGATAAAATAGCCAGTACGGGTGGGAAAGGCAGCGGTCCGGATGTTTCACGAGAAGGGGTTCAGCGCGATATTCTGCCCATCGTGGAAGGCAGTACCGTCACCACCAAGTATGGTCCAGTTAAGACTGATCATATCCTTTTCATTGCTGCAGGCGCCTTTCACATTTCCAAAGTGTCGGACTTAATCCCCGAGCTTCAAGGACGCTTTCCTATACGTGTTGAACTTACGTCGTTGGGGGAAGATGAATTTTTGCGCATCTTGAAAGAACCGAAGAACTCTCTCATTCGCCAGTATCAGAGCATGCTGGCCACGGAAAATGTCACTCTGGAAATAAAAGATGATGCTATTGCTGAAATGGCAAAGGTATGTAGCGAAGTGAATTCGGAAACAGAAAATATTGGTGCTCGACGACTCCACACGATTATGGAATATCTGTTGGAGGAGATTTCGTTTAATGCAACTGATATGGCTGGTGAAACGGTAACTATCGGTGCAGAAGAGGTTCGAGCACGTATGAGCACCATAACGGAAAAACGCGATCTCAAAAAGTTCATACTCTAAAACCTGATGCTCCATATTGCCTCATTTGAAAATTTGGGCGTGGGGGGAGCCGTCATGTCAGAGCGTTCCGACGGGGACGCTTGCAGTGACAATGGCTTATCTCGAATTCTTCAATCACTGAATATTTCACGGAATACACTTGCCATGGTCAATCAGGTGCATGGGGTTACTATCGTAGAAGCTCATGAAGGCGGCGATGCTGATGGTATTATTACAAATCGCCCTGGGATAAGCCTGGGAATACGAACAGCCGATTGTGTTCCCGTATATGTCGCAGCACCACAATCCCGCGCCATAGGATTATTCCATGCGGGTAGAGCTGGAACCATGCAGGAGATAGTTGTTCATGGTATCCGCAAAATGCAGGAATGTTATGACATCAATCCCGGCGATTTGTCCGCTTATATTGGACCATCCGCTGGTCCATGCTGTTATGAGGTTACAGAGGAAATAGCACAAGACTACAGTCAACGTGGTTGGGATACCCAAGGAAGAAACTTGAATCTGTGGGATGCGAATATTCAGCAACTTATTGCCGCTGGAGTTCCAAATTCTCAGATTGATTGCAGTAATCAATGTACCATTTGCAGCCGAAACTTTTTCTCATATAGAAATGGCGATACAACAGCCCGGAATATAGCGATACTAACACTATGACACACAAGAACTTAACGTAGTTTGATAGAGCAGCAAATTTCTTCAATCCTATAATAATTTGTCGCTAAGGCCCTGATTTTGTCAATAAATAACCGTAAATAACGCTAAACACTTGGTAGAAATGTAGATATTGCTTGTTATCTCAATACTGTGTTATAGTGCTGGTCTTTGCGGGTGCTTTTGAGAGTGGGTGTTTACCCACTCTTTTTAGTTACGGGAGGTCGGGAAAAACGCCTGACCTCGGTGTTTACCTGTGTCTAAAGGAGATATTTTGGATAGCAGCTCGGTAGTACGTGAAGCTTGGGAGCGTTTGGAGCCCGAGTTGTCCACTGTCGGCTACGAATTGATTGAAATTGAATTTATACAGCAAAGTAATACTTGGATACTCAGATTATATATAGAYGGTGAGGATGGAATAACCTTGAAAGACTGCACCAGCGCATCACGGCTTGTAAGCGCGTTGCTGGAGCAGAATGATTTTGTTCCTGGAGCATACTCGCTTGAAGTGTCGTCTCCAGGAATAGACAGGCCGATTCGACGTCCCGATGATTTTCGGAAATATGCCGGAGAAGCAATAAAATTGAAAACGATAAGTGCCATCGAAGGCCGTAAGCGGTTTAAAGGTACCCTGAAAGGCTTTGAAGATGGAATTATATCATTTGAACAAGAAGGTGAACTGGTAGGCGTTCATATTGAGAATGTTAAAAAAGCTCAATTAGATCGTTAGCTTTCAGTGACTACATATTTAGGAGAAGCATGGTGGGAAAAAACCTAAAAGTGATTCTTCAGCAGCTCGAAGCCGAGAAAAGCGTGGATCGTGCCACGCTYGTGGAGGCGATCCGRAGTGCTATTGARACCGCCGCTCGTAAAAGCTTTGAYAGTGCCACGGATATTGTAGTTGAAGTTGATCCTGCCGATATTGAATTCAAGGTCTATGAGATACGTACGGTGGTGGAGGAAGTTACCGATCCCGCTGCTGAAATGACGCTTGAAGATGCGCTGAAACTTAACGCGGATGTGCAAGTGGGAAATCGTTTAAAAGTTGAAACTTTACCGCAGGACTTTGGTCGTATTGCCGCTCAGACTGCGAAGCAAGTGATCATTCAGAAAATCAAGGATGCGGAACGCGATAATATTTACGATGAATTTAAGGAGCGCGAGGGCGAACTTATGTCCGGTATTGTTAAGCGCCATTCCCAAGGTAATATCATCGTAATGATAGATAAAGCCGAGGCCATTATTCCGCCGCGAGAACAGGCGGCCCGGGAAAATTTCCGTCAAGGGGATCGGATTCGCGCCCTGTTAATCCAGGTGGAAAAGAACGCACGCGGTGCCTCCATTATTTTAAGCCGGTCTTCCCCTGATTTGGTACGTTGCTTATTTGAGATGGAAGTTCCCGAAATATTCGACGGCACCATTGAAATTAAAGCCATTGCACGGGAAGCAGGTAGCCGAACGAAAGTGGCCGTACTGTCAACSGATTCAAATGTAGACCCCGTTGGCGCATGTGTCGGAATGAAAGGCTCACGCGTCAGATCCGTAGTTGAAGAATTGTCGGGCGAGAAAATAGATATTGTTCGATGGAGTGATAATCCTGAAGAACTGTGTAATAACGCTTTGAATCCAGCTGATATTGTAAGCATCGAATTAGATGAAGATACGAAAACGGTTTCCGTGGTCGTACCGAACGATCAGCTCTCTCTGGCCATTGGTAAGAAAGGGCAGAATGCTCGATTGGCGTCACGGCTTATCGGCTGGAATATTGACATTAAAAGTGCGGAAGATCCTACGGGAACTACCATCGTTGCATCTTTGGATACAACAGAAGAATCAGTAGCCGATCCAGCAGAAATAACCGCTTCCAGTGAACAGGAAACGGCAGAAGAGTGAACGGACTCTCCATTGTGATTTTTCACATGGAATAGAAAATAGAAAGAGGAGTTGTTTGTATGCAGAGTATAGCTTCATTGGCAGACCGTCTCGATATGAGCGCCGAAGAAGCGGTCGAAAAGCTGCGGTTTATGCTTTTCGAAGTACGTGGTGTAGATTCCACGATCTCCGACGAAGAAATTGATATCTTGATTGATGTTGATGACGACTCCTCATTGGCCGATAAAATTCGACTCGACAAGCTTGCTGTAATCGAAAAGGCTGAAAAAGCTGCTGAGAAAAAAGCAGCGACAGCAGCAAAGAAAAAAGCTACGGCGGCTAAGAAAAAAGCGGCTGCGGCTAAGAAGAAGGCTGCTGCCAAAAAGAAACCGGCCGCAAAGAAAAAAGAGGCCGCTGCAGTTGAAGTGACTGCAGAAGTTGTTCCGGCAGAGATACTGCCTGATGATGCTAAAGCGAATGTAAATAAAGCTGAAATACTCCCTCCCATTGAAAAAGAAGTTGAAATTGTTCCATCCAAGAAAGAGGAACCTGAAGGTCCAAAAATCGTTATTGGCAGTGCCATTGAGCACGAAGAACACACAGCAGAAATCGTCAGAGCAGATGGAACACATCTGGATGTTGCCGAAGTTCAAATAGATACAGAGCCTCCATTGATTGTAGTGGAGGAGCAGACTCCAGAAGAATTGGGTCTTCTTGCTAAAGCTGAAAAACTTGAGATTGAAGCTAAAGAACGTCGTTCTAAACAAGGAAGTACCAAACCTGACCCCAAAGTTGTTGAAGAGGTCATTCGCAAGGCATCGCTTAAACAAGAGCAGGCTGCACGTAAAAAATCTCGTAATAAAGGAAAAATCGCTGCCGAAGATTTCGAAAGCAGTCCTGGTACTCCTGCTGCTACATCACGAAAATCAGCGCCCGGTTCCCGTAAAACAGGAAAGACCGCACGGAAACGTATTAAGAAAATGGAGCGGAAACGTCGCGATGAAGATATGCGCCGGAGCGCGGCAGCAGCGTTAAAAGAATATTCAGCTGGAACGCTGGGCGGCGTACCTAAAAAGCGTAAGAAAAAGAAAACCGGTAGTGGGGAAGAGGGCGAAGTTCTGTACGAAGAAAAGTTGGAAATAAATGTAGATGAATCCATGACGGTGGAAGAGCTGGCCGAGGCGATGGAAATAGATTCCACCGATATCATCCTTGAACTTATGGATCAGAATGTCATGGCGACCAAGAATCAAAACCTCAGCATGGACTTGATTCGGCAAATAGCCGAGCCACAGGGGTATACGGTGATTTCGGTAATACCTGAGGAAGAGAGTGTTATGGCTGAAGAGCCAGACGATCCTGATACACTCGCTCCGCGCGCTCCGGTTATAACTGTGATGGGCCATGTTGACCACGGTAAGACTTCCCTACTTGATCAAGTTCGTAAGGCCAGTGTGGCAGATGGGGAAGCCGGCGGTATTACACAGCACATTGCCGCCTATGAAGTATCCTTACCTCAAGGACGCGTTGTATTCCTTGATACACCTGGTCACGAAGCGTTCACTGCCATGCGTGCTCGTGGAGCTCAGATAACGGATGTGGTTGTTCTGGTGGTTGCCGCTGATGATGGATTGATGCCCCAGACAATCGAGGCCATTAACCATGCTAAAGCCGCAGATGTACCTATCGTTGTAGCGGTGAATAAATGCGATAAACCGGACGCTCAACCTGACAGAATCCGTCAGGAACTTATTAAATATGAACTTACCGATGAGGCGTGGGGCGGTAAAACTATCATCAAAGACATCTCTGCTTTAAATGGTGATGGGATTGATGAACTCATGGAGCTGCTGGTGCTCGAAACAGACCTCCTGGAGCTCAAAGCCAATCCGCATAAAAAAGCACGCGGTACTGTCATCGAATCTGAAATTACCCGCGGACAAGGTCCGGTAGCTTGGGTTTTGGTTAACAGCGGTACGCTTCGTGTCGGCGATATCTTCCTCTGCGGTGAGACCTATGGTCGTGTACGTGCCATGCAAGATACTCACGGGCACTCGATCACCGAAGCAGGTCCCTCTACTCCGGTAGTGGTTCTGGGTTTCAATTCTCCGGCCAGCTCCGGCGATAAGTTCATTATTGTAAAAGAAGAGCGCATAGCGCGTTCCCTGGCTGAAAAACGTCAGCACCGCTCGAAAATGAAATCCGGCCCCACCGTTCAACATGTCACGCTGGAAGATTTCCATTCCTTACTTATTGCAGGGGAGCAGACGGAATTGAATGTGGTAATCAAAGGGGATGTACAAGGCTCCGTTGATGTACTGCAGTCCACATTACCTAACTTGGGCAATGAAGAAGTTCGTATTAATATTGTTCATAAGGGCGTAGGCAGCATAAATGAGTCAGATGTCCTGTTGGCCAGTGCCAGTAACGCTATTGTGCTGGGATTCCACGTTCAGCCCACCGTCAAAGCCAAAGTATTGGCCCAGACCGAGGGAGTGGATATACATACCTACGAAATTATCTATGAAATGATGGATGATGTGCGTAAATCACTGGAAGGGTTGCTTACTCCAGATCAAAAAGAGGTTGTTCTGGGACATGCCGAAATCAGGCAGGTATTCAAGTCCTCCTCGCTGGGTAACATTGCCGGTTGCATGCAGCTCGACGGGGAGAGTCGCCGAGATGCGCTTGCCCGTGTACAACGGAATGGCGATGTTATTTGGGAAGGGAAAGTCGATACTCTGCGCCGCGACAAGGATCAGGTTACGACAGTGCAGACTGGTTTTGAATGCGGTATAAAGTTGGTAGGATTTGATGAAATCGAACAGAACGACATTATCGAAATGTATATTGTTGAGGAAGTAGCAAAAACACTTACGTAGCGGTCTTATCGCGTGACAATTGGTTTATTGGAAATGGACTTTACCATACCCGGGTCTCGTTCGCTTAAAGACAAACGCCGGGCRATGAACAGTCTGAAAACRARATTAAGAAATCRMTACAAYTGCTCTGTGGCCGAAGTTGGATTCAAGGATAARTGGGGACGTTCCGCRCTSGCYGTGTGYGTAATCTCCGACRACAGCGCGCACGTCAGYAGTCARTTAAACGAAATAGTGCGTTTCGCATCACAGCATCACGCCGTAGATATGTATGATTACCGCATCCAAACCATGTAGAGAACAGGTGCGTAGATGGAGAACACTCAACATGGCCAGTGAAAGCAGGGCAATCCGCGTTGCCGGAAGCGTCCAAAAAGAAATCGCATCATTACTGATTCGTGGCGTAAAAGATCCGCGAATCGGCTTCGTTTCCATTATGGGTGTCAAAATGTCATCCGATCTTAGGTATGCCAATGTTTATGTCAGCCTGTACGGATCCGAAGCGGAGAAGAAATCATCTTTGATAGGGTTAAAGCGTTCTTCTGGTTGGATTCGCCGTGAATTGGGTAAAAATCTTCGGTTACGTTTGACCCCCGAGTTGCGCTTTTTTAAAGACACTACACTGGATGATGTGTACCACCTTGAAAACCTGTTCACGGAGATTCATCAAAACGAGTCCGCTCAGAACGAAAATACGAGCAGCGATACGGATGTGACCGATGAAACTCATTGATATCCCAGAAGCACTCGCGATTTTACGTGAACCGAAAAGTGTTCTTATTACAACCCATGCCAGTCCTGATGGCGATGCAGTGGGTTCCATGCTTGGGTGCGGACATTTWCTTCGTGCATTAGGCGTTGCAAAAGTCGATTGCGCCATGCAGGATCGAACTCCCCAAAACATCGCTTGGCTCCAGGGTGTGAGCGAGATATTGCTTCCCCACGAAATCCAGGGGAAATACGACCTGTATGTCATTATCGACGTGGCCCAGTACAAGCGTATCGGGTCGATACACGATCATATTCCCAGCGATGCCTCGGTGTTGGTATTGGATCACCATTTGGAAAAAGAGCCTTGCGGTAATTTCAATTACATGAATCACCATCTTGCGTCGGCCAGTGAAATCGTACTTGAACTTTACCGGGAAGCGGATGTACCTCTATCAAAAGAGGCCGCAGAATGTATCTATGTGGGTATCGTTACCGATACCGGAGGGTTCCGTTATCAGAATACAACTTCACAGACACATCATCACGCACAAATTCTGCTTGATACAGGGATAGACGTATCAAGTATTGCGTCGCGCGTTTTCGATAACATATCTATAGCAAAATTTGAATTGACCAAACTGATACTAAGTCGAATGATTATGGGTTCCCAGGGGCGTTATGCATATTCCTACCTCCTGTTAGCGGATCTGGAAGAAGTGAAAGCTACCAGCGAGGATGTGGACGGATTAGTGAACTATCCTCGCAATCTTGAAGGGGTAGATGTGGGCATCCTGTTTCGTGAACTGGAGAACAACCGCACTAAAATCAGCATGAGATCGCACAGTCTTTTCAATTCCTCCGAATGTCTGAAACCTTTCGGCGGCGGTGGACATGCTGGCGCGGCTGGTGCAACGCTGGACATTCCCTTGAAAGTTGCCCTCGATTCTATCGTTCAGGCAGTTGAAGCGGATTTAAAAAGGTGATTTTGTAATGAAGGGACTTTTACTCATAGATAAGCCAGCGGGTATGACATCGCACGATGTTGTGGATTGTGTCCGAAAAGCTGCCAAAATGAGACGCATTGGGCATACCGGCACACTGGACCCTTCTGCTACTGGTCTTCTTTTAATTTGCGTGGGAGCTGCTACACGCCTTTCCGAGCATCTCACGGGTATGGATAAAACATACGAAGGCAATATGCGCTTTGGAGTGGTCACGGACTCCTACGATATGGACGGAAAAGTATTGGAAGAGCATACCGTACCAGAACTCGACTTCGATACGGTGCAGCATACTTTCGCACAGTTCCAGGGAGCAATCGATCAAATCCCTCCCATGGTGAGTGCGGTAAAAATTGGCGGTGAACGACTCTACAAGAAAGCACGTAAAGGAGAGGTGGTTGATCGCCCTCCTCGTCGAGTTAAGGTAGATGAGTTTTCGTTACTGAAAATAGCGCTGCCCTTAGCCGACTTCCGGGTTCGTTGCGGCAGCGGTACCTATGTACGCGCGTTGTGCCATGACGTAGGACAGGTGTTGGGATGCGGGGCAGCACTGAACCAACTGCGTCGGACAGTCATCGGACGTTACTCCGTCTCAGATGCGGCAGCTCTCGACGAATTGCAATCGCCAGATGACATCGAAAAGCGCCTTATACCATTAGGAGAAGCCCTTGATATGCCAGCCGTCATTGTGGAATCTCGAGGTCGGAAGCGTATCCAGACTGGCAATGCGGTACCTGCAACAGAACTGTTATCCGAAATCCCGGTGAAAACAGGCTGGGTACAAATGAAATCGGAAGATAGTGAACTTCTTGCTTTGGGTCAGGTAGAACCAGGTGCCACTGGGTTTCAAGTACAGCCCCGCCGTGTATTTATTGCTCAAGAGTGACTGAAAAGGGACTTCATGGCTATCGAAATTATCGAGAAAGTTCGTGAATCGGAAAAATCGTTCGATAATGTCGTCCTCACTGTCGGCAGCTTCGATGGAGTACACCTGGGGCACCAATGCATTATCGAGGATGTTGTCGCCAAAGCTAAGGCCATCGGCGGCACCCCAGCCGTTTTGACCATGCATCCTCATCCTCGTGAATTTTTTGCACCGGATAATGCGCCCAATATTCTTACCAACCCGCATAAACAAGCCGCTCTTTTAGATGCACTTGGCATTCAAGTGTTGTACGTTCTCCAATTCAATGAAGAAACGGCGAATATGGAGCCMGAGGAATTTGTTGAGGAGATCCTGCTCCACCGCTGCCACGCCGTATCCGTTATTGTTGGACACGATTGCCGATTTGGAAAAGCTGCTCGCGGCGATGTATCGTTCCTGCGCAAAGCCGGATTGGAACACCACTTCGAAGTTAAAGAGATCCAACCTGTAATACTTGAAGCGGAACGAATCAGCAGCACCCTAATACGAGAACGTGTACTTCAAGGAGATTTGCCCACCGTGGAAAAATTGCTGGGTCGRAAATAYTCCATCACAGGCACCGTMYTGYCGGGGCGCGGCATGGGGGCGAAGCTGGGATTTCCYACAGCYAATATCAAGCCAAACCATAGTGCCGTTCCAGCCCAAGGAGTCTATATTGCCGAAGCACTTTTGAACGGCACGGCTTATCCTGCGGCGGTAAACGTAGGTATCGCGCCCACCATTCGTCACGACGACCTGACCATAGAAGCACATATACTGGACTTTCATGGGGATATTACTGGTGATGAGATAGAAATTGTCTTTCATCAGCGTGTTCGCACAGAAAAGAAATTTCCTAACCTTCAAGCACTCACAGACCAGATTACGCTGGATGTGCAAACGGTCCGCGACTATTTCCATGTATAGCATAAGTATGAAATCTCATTTTTCTTGATATTTTGTGTGCTATCTTGGTGCTAAGCCGTTTAGTATCATAGAAATAGATAAAAAACATGCCTGTAACCGAGATAACCGATTGGTACACTATACTATAGGAAATCTTGGTGGAAAATTACGAGAGATATGGGCAAAAAACACAAGAAATTAAAGTAAATAGGTTTCATTTTCCAGAACCAGAAACAGTCTTACAAATTCAGAGAATCACAATAAATATATGAGCACACATAGATTCAAATATGTTTTCCAAACCTTCCTCCTTGGTTTATTCGTCGCTGGTTGTTCCACTACTCAATACAAAGAACGTGCGGACAATGAGGTATATCGGGCCATTGCTAATAAGAATGCGCAAGTACCTGGAATGACCCAAGACGTAGACATTGAGTCCCAAGACGAAATAACACTCGACGGCCTTCCCGTGAATCAGGAGCCTTTTAATTTCCTCCAGGAAAAAGGCGATAGCGTTGTGGGTTCCTATATTATTGATCTGGAGAAAGCTCTTGAGCTTGCGTTTAAGTACAACCGCGATTATCAGGCTCAGAAGGAACGTCTGTATATTGAGGCCTTGTCTTTGACTCTTGATCGATATCAGTTCACTCCCATCTTTAATGGCAGTGTTGACGGTAACTACAATTGGACAAATTCAGAAGAATTCACGGCTGCCGCCACATCACTTACGGGAACACCCGCAGTCTTGTTCCAGCAGTATGCCGATACAGTGTCTCAATCGGGTGTAATGCAAACACGCGGCGCTGCAGGTTCTATCGATGTGGTAAACGAAAATAGTGTAGATGCACGAACTTCCGTCGGTATGGGTCTTCTACTTAAAAGTGGGGGACAGATCGCAATTAACCTGACATCAAACTTCTTGCGCTTTCTCACTGGCGATTCCCGTGAATCGGCTACAACAGCCCTGATAGGTTCCTTTCGCCAGCCCATCATGAGAGGTGCAGGATCGAAAGTCGCTGCCGAAAACCTGATGCAGGCCGAGCGCAACCTGTTATATCAACTGCGTACCTTCACGCGCTTTCGCAAAAATTTCGCGGTACGTGTGGCATCCCAATACTATTCCATTCTTAGGAATAAGGATATCGTGCGTAATAACTACAGCGGTCTCCAAAGCATCAATCTCAACCTGACACGGGAGAAAGCCTTCGAAAATGAAGGTCTGCGGACACCAGGGGAAGTGGGGCGTCTGGAACAATCTGCTTTGAACCGTGAAGCGAGTCTGGCGAATTCCATCGCTACCTACCAGCGCAGCCTGGATAATTTTAAGATCCTGCTGGGTCTTTCTACCGATGCCTCTGTAATTTTGGCGGATAGCGAGCTGAATATCATCATCGAACGCGGGATCGAGGAGCCTAATGTTCTTTTGGAGGAAGCCATAGATTTAGCGTTGGTTACTCGTCTTGATCTATATACCGAGCGGGATAGAGTAGATGATGCCCAGCGTAGAATACTTGTGGCGGCTAACAACCTGAAAGCTGACCTGGATCTTGTATTTAGCGGCTTCGTCCCAAGCAAAGACAGCAACCGGGTATCGTCATTGGACTGGCAGCGTAGTGAGTGGAGCGCTGGGTTCGAACTGGATCTCCCTCTGGATCGAAAATTGGAGCGTAACCTTTTTCGAATCGCCTTGATCGATTTCGAATTAGCGACACGATCCTACGATTTACTGGGTGACGAGATAAAACTACAAATACGCGATGCGTGGCGGGCACTGGAAACGGCTGAGATCGACTATAGAATCAACCAGCTCAGTGTTTCTCTAAACGAACGACGCGTAGAAGAAGAGAATCTTCGGGCCGAATTGGGATTGGGTGATATCATCAACCAAGTGGATGYGCAAGACGATCTAACCGCCGCTCAATCGGCAAAAACGGCGGCATTAGTACGTTATACCACGGCACTTTTGGAATTTTGGCGCGATACCGGCGTGTTATATATTAAGGATAACGGCCAATGGGAGGACATCATTGATGTCTAGTGAATCGAAAAAAACCAACTCCAAGCCTACCAGCTCTCGAATACTTATGGTTGGTGCCGCTCTTGTATTACTTATCGGAGCGGGATTCTATTTCTTTGGAGATCGTTCTGGAGAAATTGACCTGGGTACCACGTTTATTGCCAAGCGCGGCGATCTCCAAATCAGCGTATTGGAAGGCGGGAACATTGAAGCCCAAAAGTCCCAGGAAATACGTTCTCAGATAAAAGGCCGTACTGGTGTGAAAATTCTCTCCATAGTTGAAGAGGGCTATGCCGTCTCTCAGGAAGATATTGCTAACGGAAAAGTCCTCGTCGAGCTGGATTCATCCGATCTGGTTGACCGTCGAGTTAATCAGGAAATCGCTACCCAGAGTGCCGAAGCTACATTTATAGAGCGAAAAGCCCAGTTCGAGATTCAGTTGAATCAAAATCAGAGTAACATTACTGCTGCCGAGCTTACATCGAAGTTTGCACGAATGGATTTTGCGAAATTTCTAGGTGAACGACAGGTCGCAGATATAATCGGCAAACTAACGCTGGAAGAACGACTTGCCGCGGCTGATGAAAAAATGAAGAAAAGCGAAATCACTTTCAAGCCCGAAGTAATTAAATCCAATATATCGCCTGAGACCTCTTCCCAGCGTCCTCAAGGTTCCTGGGAAGGCGGAAACACGTCCGGTGGAAGCGGCTCTGGTGAACATTCCCGGGGGCAGGGCGGTATGAACCGTGAACGCTTAATGCAGATGATCGAGGCAAATGGCGGTGAAATACCCGATGCGATGCGTCAAGGTATGGAAGCCAGAGGCATTAACGTCGATGAGTTTATGGAACGTATCAAATCAGGGGACATGGCTAAATCTTCGCGGCCTGAACCTGCGCCTGAACCTTCCGCGCTTCCTCAAATGGACATGGTAATGGACGAGGAATATATTAAAATACGGGCATCTTTTGATTTCTCCGATTTTGCTGATAGCAATCGATTGGAGGATGGTGAAGCAAAGCAAATGCTGCGTAATCTGGAAGACACCTACCAGACAGCGAAGGAGACATATCTTCTTTCTCAAACCACCCTGGAAGGGCAGCGACGTTTGGCGGAGAAAAACTTTATCACTCAGTCAGATTTGGATCTGGAAGAATTACGTGTTACTCAAAATATGAATCGAATGGAATCAGCGGAAACAGAAAAGAAGCTATACATTCAATACACTTTCCCGAAAGAAGCTGAGAAACTTCTGTCGGATTATGAAGAAGCTCTCATGAATCTTCAGCGCACCAAGAAAGAGGCAGGAGCGAAGATGGCGCAGGAAAACGCTAGACTGAAATCTGCTCAGCAAAAATATAACCTGGAAAAAGAAAAGCTGGCTGATTTAATTGATCAGATCGAGAAATGTGTCATACTTGCGGAACGTCCCGGCATGGTTGTCTATGGTTCGAGTGTGGAGAGTAATCCATGGCGTCGAAGCAGCCAGGAACCCATTCAGGAAGGCACCACGGTACGCGAACGTCAACTGGTGTTGGTCATTCCCGATATGACTCAGATGGGTGTTAAAGTAAATATCCATGAATCATCCGTTCAGAAAGTCGCCATTGGTCAAAAAGCGGTTATCCGGGTGGATGCGTACCCCGATATCACATTGAAAGGGGAAGTGGTAAAAGTTGCTGTGCTGGCTGATTCGGCAAATGCGTTCATGAATCCGGATCTTAAAGTTTATCCCACCGTGGTTACCATAGAGGGTATTCGCGATTGGCTGCGGCCCGGCATGAGCGCCGAAGTGGAGATCCTGGTGGATACACTGGTAGACGTGGTTTATGTGCCCATTCAGTCTGTTACCTTCGACGGTGAGGCTTCCGTTTGCTATGTCATGGAGAACGGAAAAGTTACACCACGTATCGTGACTACAGGCGCCTTCACCGAAGACTTCATTGCTATCGAATCAGGATTGGAAGGTGGGGAAGAGGTTCTGCTTCTCGCACCCGACAGCCTGACTAACCCCTCCGGGTCGTCAAATGAAGAGAACGAAGCCGTTGAAATACCAGACGCGGCCTGAGACCGGAGGGTATAAACATGAGCAGGCCGTTAATAGCCCACGTTGACGATGTACATAAGACCTATCAAATGGGAAACGTGCGTGTGGATGCTCTGAAAGGGGTTAATATCCCCTTTTATGAAGGCGACTACGTAAGTATTATGGGCCCTTCCGGTTGTGGTAAATCTACTCTCATGAATATTCTGGGCTGCCTAGATCAGCCAACTGAGGGTAAATACATCCTGGGCGGCGACGATGTATCTCTCATGGATGATAACGAGTTGTCCTCTATTCGCGGTGCGCGTCTGGGTTTCATCTTTCAATCCTATAATCTCATCCAACAACTGAGCGTGGTGGAAAATATTGAACTGCCCCTTTATTATCAAGGGTGGCCGGAACACGAAAGTCGTCAACGCGCCATTGAGCTGGCCGAGCGGGTTGGCTTAGGGGATCGCGCCGATCACAAACCTTATGAACTCTCTGGCGGACAACAGCAGCGCGTTGCCATTGCCCGCGCATTGGCAAATGATCCCCTGGTCATTCTGGCTGATGAGCCCACAGGTAATCTGGACTCCAAATCCGGCGCGGAAATTCTTACTATGTTTGACGAATTACACCAACAAGGTAAAACGCTGATTATGGTAACCCACTCCGACGAATTGGCGGAACGGACCTTACGTTGTGTACGCCTCCGTGACGGAGAAGTGGAACAGGATGAACAAACCCGTGGATAGTCACCCTCCATATCACCACGGCTTCGGTATTACCCGTCTCAAGCGAACCATACACTTGGGTTTCAAGAGTATATATTCGCACGGGTTGCGCTCATTGCTCACGGTTATGGGTATGGTTTTTGGTGTAAGCTCCGTGATTGCCATGCTGGCAGTAGGGGAAGGTGCCAGTTTCGAGGCTCAGGAACAACTGCGTCAACTGGGCAGTAATAACATCATCATTAAAAGTGTCAAGCCTGCTGAAGCAGAAGAGAGCAGCGGATTTAGAGGACGCATGCCCTCCCTTGAATACGGACTCACGTATCAGGATATTGAAACGATACAACGCAGTATCCCCGGTATCACACGCGTCGTACCGGGTCGTGTAATTCGCTCAAATGTATGGCATTTGTCCCGCAAAGTTAACAGCGATGTAATGGGAACCAGCACAATATATCCTGAGATAAGAAATTTCGGAGTCTATAGAGGCCGCTTCTTTTCGGAGGCCGAACAGGAAGCACGCGAAAATGTCTGTGTACTCAGTTATGAAATGGCCAAGGAACTGTTTCCGGTAAGTGACCCCTTAGGGAAAAGCGTAAAAATATCCGGCGATTACTACAAGATAGTTGGAATCATGGAACCTGGCGGGTATTCCAATGTTGGACAAAGCGAAGCAGGATCGAATAACTCATCTCCTAATCGATTGTATATCCCCATTACCGCTGCAAAATATCGATTCGGCGAAAAACTCATTCGCCAATCCTCCAGCGGAATCGAATCCGAAACCATCGAACTTCACGAAGCCACYATWCAAGTCGCTCATCARGAATCTGTTATYGAGATAGGCGAAATTGTGAGACAAATTCTGGAGAGACGRCACAAAAAGAAAGATTTTGAAGTAGAGGTTCCCTTGGCCCTGCTGCGTCAAGCTGAGGCCAGCGCACGTATGTTTAATATTGTTCTTGGCGCTATCGCTGGTATCTCTCTTTTAGTGGGTGGAATCGGCATCATGAACATTATGCTTGCCAGTGTGACGGAGCGAACCCGTGAAATTGGTATTCGGCGAGCACTGGGTGCTAAGAAAAGCGACATCATCATGCAATTCCTTGTTGAAACAGTTATTTTATCGGGGGCAGGCGGGCTCATCGGTGTCGTACTTGGCATGACCGTCCCGTTTTTCATCACCTACTTCTCCGATATGCAGACGATTGTGACATTTTGGGCACCTATACTTGCCTTTTCCATCTCTGGACTGGTGGGTATCATCTTCGGCATTTATCCCGCCATGCGTGCCGCTGAAATGGATCCTGTAGAAGCGCTGCGCCACGAATAAATCTATACTTCTGGTAGAATTAAGCGGGGAGTGTAGATCATGGCAACCACCATTTCAGACATCATTCAAGTTCGTGCCGTAGAAACGGATGAAGAGCTGCGCCTGGCAAACGACCTTATGGCCAAGACCTACACCAAAGGGCCATCCGAGTCCATRGAATGGATCCCATCTTACAATGCCATCTATCCCGGGTTTCAGAARGAACATACCCGAGTAGCCATATTTGAAGACCAGATCGCAGGTGCCCTTCGACTTACCACCGAAACACTCCGTATAGGGGAAGCCCGATTGAAAACAGGTGGTCTCTCTATGATTTCAACCGCTCCTCATCTACAGCATGAGCACATAAGTGAAGCGTTGATAGAAGATAGCCTGCGATATATGAATGATCATCGTTACGACCTCTCTATGACCTTTGGACATGGTAAATTAAGCAGGCAATTTGGTTATGAATCCATATTGTCCGATTACATAATTCAAGTAGAGACCGATGAAGCCTTTAAAGTTGCACGGTACCCTTCCCATATTTATAGAATGAGAAACGCCAAGCCGGGCGATATTCCTGCTATCCAGAAAATTCACCAACAAGACGATGCTCGCGTGTCGTGCTCACTCCTTCGATCCAAAGCTCATATCACGAATAAATGGAACCGATATGAAGGGTTGACAGTGTGCATCAATAATAGCGGTAAAGTTGTGGGCTATGTATGGCTAAATCAGGATAAGAATACAGGAACCATATTAGAGATAGGAGGGGAGACACATGATATTTTCCCTGAGTTGCTTGCGTATAGTGCTCATGTGGCYCATGAAGAATTYTGCCCGACCCTGCAATTCCACCTTCCACCAGATCATCCATTCTCTGCTTACCTCGGCAYGATTSCTTCWTCYAAATCAATTACGTTAAMCACCCCTACACCAGGMCACATGAAATTTGTGGATAGTGCAGAGGCCTTAGAGCACATGATTCCGGAATGGGAATCTCGCATTTCAGCTACACTCCTGCAAGAGCTACGTTGTGAAGTGACCATGATTGTAGGAAGAAATACCTACCGAATCCGTTCCAATCGAGGTGCCATCGATATTTCATTTACCATGGGACAAAATAAATATTCCTCCCCGGAATCGGAATTCCTAAATTTAGTCACGGGAAAAATATCTATCGAAGCCTCCTATAATCGAATTCCACGACTCATAAATATACAAGGAAAGGCTCTCCTGCAAGCTCTCTTTCCAAAGAGATACCCCTATGTATATATGTTTGATCGATTCTGACTATTATTTTCTGGATAAAATTGTCAATAAGATATAGTCCGCTTACTTGCTTGCTGACCAGTAAATAGACTATCATTTACGAATGAAAGCCCATGCTCTTGTAACACATTCCATTAGACGTACCCAGGAAGAACGATGGAGCGAATCCAATCGGCGAATGCTGGATGCAGCTATTCGTCTTATCGCTAACCAGGGCATTGCAAAAACCACTTTAGCCTTGGTAGGCGAAGAAGCAGGGTATAGCCGTGGACTGGCAAGCCATAGGTTTGGTACTAAATCTGAATTGCTCGTTGCGGTAGTAAAAGATATCCAAGATCGTTTCGCAACAACATATTTACTTCCTGGAGTTGAAAATTACCAGGGAGTGGAAGCTGTTTTAAAGGCGATTGATATCTATTTTGATACTTTCTCAAAGGATGTTATCACTACGCGTGCATTTTACGTCCTATTAACGAGTTCTCTTACTGAAACCGAAGAATCGGCCATGCTCAGTGTAAAGGCAAATGAACGATTTCGGGAATTTTTCGAAGGCCTGATCGGTAATATAGATTTAGAACGTGATGGTGTGTCGGATGTCGATCCTTCAGCACAGGCAAGGCTTATCGTCGGCATGCTGCGCGGGGTGACACTGGAGTGGTTGATAGACCCCGATCCAGTTGATCTGCAACAGGTGGGTAAAAATGCACGTCAAGTGCTTCAGACCGCATTAAGCTGGTAGAATACGTTTTACCGAAAAGTTAAATATTTTTAAAATGTGCGAATATAAAAAAAGGAAAAAAATATGAAAGCAGCTATTGCATTACTCACGCTGATTACTGCTTATTCAGCTACAGCGGAAGACAAGCTAACCTATACCAAAGACATCGCCCCGATTTTTTATGCGAACTGCGTGGATTGTCATCGACCAGGGGAAATTGCTCCGTTCAGCCTGATGGATTACGACACCATCCGTCCATGGGCAAAGTCCATTCGTAAAGTAGTGCATGAAAAGAGTATGCCGCCATGGCATGCCGATTCTGAAAAGACCGAATTCCTGAATGATCGGTCTTTATCAGAAGAAGAGATCGCAAAAATTCTAAACTGGGTCGATCAAGGCTCTCCCAGAGGCCGTGTTTCAGATATGCCCACTGCCCCGGTCTTTCACGACACTTGGGCCATGGGTGATCCCGATTTTATCTTTCACGCTGAACGGGATTTCGAAGTACCGGCGTTTGAACAAAAAATCCCTTACCAGCCCATCTGGTTCATAACCGATATCAAAGAAGACTTATACATCACGGGTTGGGAAATTCGGCCCACAGAACGCTCTACGGTTCACCATGCTAATTTGGCACATCAACCCAAACGTACCGAATCGGTGGGAATTACCGAAGCCATCTTTGCTGGCGGGGCTTACATCGGTTCCTATCTGCCGGGCGCACGTCCTTTCTCCTATCCGGAAGGAACTGCCTTAATGATTCCCAAAGGAAGCCAGATTGGCATATCCGYACACTACGTCGGCCAGGATGAACCTATTACTGACCACATGATGTTCGGTGTTAAATTCGCCCAGGGTCGGGTAGATAAAGTGATCCGCTCTATCGGAACATATCACACAAAATTTGATATCGCACCGGGTGAAGCGGATTACGTGGTGGAAACCGAAGCTACACTCCTGCGCCCAATGACGATTCATTCATCCGGTATCCACATGCACCTGCGTGGTTCGGCGTACACTGCTTCTGTCACCTTGCCGGACGGCACAACCCAGTTGATTGCCGATGTACCGAGCTTCGATTTCAACTGGCAGACGAATTATGAATTAGCCAACCCCATTAACGTACCTAAAGGCACCAAGTATCACATTCGCGCTGTTTGGGATAACTCCGATAACAACCCCATTAACCCTGATCCCTCGCTGCGTATCCGTTACGGACGATGGACCGATGATGAAATGCTGAACACCTGGTCGCATGCAACACTGAATGATGAAAATCTGGGTCTTGAAATCAAAGATGGTCATGTTGTCAGTGTGCAYCCYGATGCATCAGGTTCCCCGAAAGCCTTCCTGGTTCAAACACTTCCTGTTCAGGTTAATGCTTCTTCGAAAGAAAATAAGACAGACTAAAAGAATTTTTCGCGGCGGGTACCTATCATGCGAATGCGTGGTAGCCCCGTCGCGATGAGTTTTTTTCCTAAGAACACCTTTCTGATTTGGTATCAATGTCACAATATGGGATTCCTAGTATAAATTTTGCCAGACTGGTTCGGTTTCACATAAATCCTATACAATATCACTACTAWTTCCTTTCATATTGATTGATACCGAACCGGAGAGAATCCATGAGAGATGTAGGTGTTTTATTTGTACTTCTTCTCGTCCTATGTCTAACAGTGTATTTCGTATTTCCGGAAAAYCCCRCTAATRYMCCCAGGYCTCGACCCGATGGATGGAATGTTCTGTTRATTCAGGCGGATACCTTAMGGGCAGATCATTTAGGTTGTTATGGTCATGCACGGGCAAAAACACCCAATATAGATGCCTTGGCAGCTAAAGGAGTTTTATTCGAACAACACTATGTAAACGCTACGTACACTTCATGCTCTGTTCCCTCATTACTCACCGGGAACTACCAGGATAGACACGGCTTATGGTTTCAAGGTGATATCGTGTCACCTGATAATTATTTTTTACCTGAATATATGTTGGAGCAGGGATATTACACCATGGGACTCAGCTCCAAYCCAGYTGTWCATCCGGATCTAGGCTATACCCAAGGCATTGAAACAATGCGGAATGTTGATAGCACAGAACGAGCCGATGTCATGGTGGACTATACAATTGATTGGCTTGATGAAAATGGAGATAACCCATTTTTTATCTGGTTACTTCTTGTTGATCCTCATTTTCCTTATTTACCTCCAGCGGATTATGCGTCCTTATATCCTGAATCAGGCGATCAAGAGAAAAGCCTTTCTTGGCAATGGATTCATAATCAGGATGAACTAGATTGGGATATGGAATCATTATTGTGGGGAGATTTGGCAACACCTCAATCCATAGCCYAGGAAACTGCTCTATATGATGGTGATATCGCCTACATGGATGTCCAAATCGGCAGGTTGCTTGACTACTTGGATGAGAAAGGGATGCGGGATAATACACTAATCGTATTTACATCCGATCACGGTGAAGAGTTTGCCGAGCACACCTTCTTCTGTTCCCATGGACACAGCACCTACGATCCTGTATCCAGAGTTCCGCTTATCATTCAGGCTCCAAATATGCCGCCGACTCGTATTTCCCAAGTGGTACGAACCGTGGATATTATGCCTACCATTCTGAGCCTCCTCGATATTCCGTATGAAGAGGGACTTGACGGCCGAAGCCTTGAGCCGCTTATCCGGGGAACGGAAACTCACCTCCCGCCAGTTCCTGCATATATTACGAATGGTCCAATTCATCAGGGATACTTTAAAGAACGGCCCCGTATGTATGTTGACGGCGTAGAAGGTGCTTGGCGAACTGTTCGTACCGAAGACTGGAAACTTATCCGAATACCTCATCCAGAAAAAGACATTATCGAACTCTATAACATGAATACCGATCCAGAAGAGCAGCATAATCTTGAGCAAACCCACCCAGAAGAAGTGGAGAGCCTGCTCACCATACTAGACGACATTGAAAAGCGTGTTCCTGCAGATTCCTTAATCATCCCGGTGCAGCCAGAAATTGATGAGGAAACAAAAGAAATGCTGGAAAGTATCGGTTATATTACTCAATAGGGCGAGCCCTAAAAACCTATGTTGTGATTTCTTCTCTACAAAATAATATCATCGAAATAGTTATTGGGATTCAATTTATAGAACACCCTCAAGGACAAATTCAAAATGAAACGAATCGAATCCTCTCTCCGTCATTCTCAGTTCATGCTGATACTGTTCACCACCCTATTTACAGGACTCGTCGTGCACGCCGCGCCGTCTCATGCTTCCCCTATTTTCATCGAAGGCTACACGGGGCAGACGAGCGTAGCGCCGGGCGAAGAAGTAACGCTTCACATTTCGACGAGTGTGGCGAAATACGCTGTCGAAATTAAACGACTGGGCGCAAAAGACGAATTGGTGTGGTCCCGCAATGATGTACCCGGGCAGGCGTATCCTGTGCCAGAGAAGGCATCATCGCACGGAACCGAATGGCCGGAGTCAATCCGGATTGCCATCACCGAGGAGTGGCGCAGTGGTTATTATCAAGTCTCGTTACGCGCAGCAGACAACGGCGGAAAATTTGTAGAACGCGGCCGGCGCAGCGCTGAGTCCAGTTGCTTTTTCATCGTGCGATCCGCCACGCCGGGCAAAGACACNAAGATTCTTTTACAACTAGCCACAAACACCTATAACGCTTACAACAACTGGGGCGGATTCAGCCTCTATGCCTACAATGGCCGAGGGGGCATTCAAGGCAATCGCGTTTCCTTCGACCGCCCCCCTGCAAGYCTRTTYGSMAATTGGGAACTCCMCTTCGTACGRTGGGCAGAGACCAACGGKTAYRAAATTGATTACGCCGCCAAYTCMGACCTSGAATTCCGCCCRGAAAYACTACAGCAATATAAACTCGTWCTAAGTRTCGGCCACGATGAATACTGGTCGTCGCCMATGCGGGATCATCTGGAAGMATTCATCGCCAAAGGCGGAAACGTCGCATTYTTCAGTGGCAAYWCCGTTTGYTGGCARGTGCGYAGTGARGACGARGGRMGKGCRCTCACCTGCTGGAARCAGAACTACCACTCCGATCCCGTCTACGCCACAGGTGACCACAGCTTGCTCACCACACTATGGAGCCATCACCTCATCAACCGTCCAGAAAATCAACTCACCGGCGTCGGATTCCTCTCCGGCGGCTACCACCTGAGTCACGGACAGATCATGGATGGAACGGGCGCATTCACGGTGCATCGCCCCGATCATTGGATTTTCAAAGGCACAGGGCTTAAACGCGATGATTCGTTCGGAAGCAAAAACACCATCGTTGGTTACGAGTGCGACGGGTGCGAACTCGAATGGCGCGACGGTCTGCCCTTTCCAACCTTCCGAGACGGTACCCCGACAAGCTTCATCGTGCTCTGCACAGCGCCAGCAAAATGGGCTCCCGGCGACAGCGAGTGGTACGAAAAATGGGAGAACGGTCGCACAGGAAATGCAGTTCTTGGTCTCTACACAAAACCAGGCGGCGGCACAGTCGTCACAACAGGTACGACCGACTGGGCACACGGTCTGCGCGGCGGTGATCCAGAAGTAGAACGCATAACAAAAAATATTTTGGACCGCTTGGTAAAGTAGACGAAAGTGTCGCCTCAATATCGATCTTTAGCAGGGGCAGGATTCGCAATGGGTGTACACAGCCTACGTATTAGTCTTCATTCATTTCGGAAGCCACAAAGCCTATCATTCGTATTCCGCGCTTCATCCGAATCGCAACTTGGTGCTGCAAGAATGTCGTAACACATCTATGAAATGGGTTAGCTCCGATTCCATTGTCAAGTGTCATTTACTGCAATATTTCACAGTCACCCAATTTTCCGGCTTGAAATCTCGCCTAATAGAGGTTCAGTTTTTCGTCGGCAACAACCGCTGCGTGTAAGATTGCTTTGGGGATTTTCGTATTGCTGTTGTCAGATATCGCTTCAGCGATTGTCGGAATACCTTTTAGGGTAGGCCACTCTTCTGGCTTCCAGAGTTTTGATCGAACGATGCATTTGGCGCAATGGAAAAAAACTTCGGTAACGTCTATAGCGATACCTAGCTTGGGAACTTTCCCTTTCACTGCCAGGCGTGAAAGGATATCTTCGTCCTGAATGATGAGTGCTTTCCCCGATACCCGTAGTGTTTCCTTATGTCCCGGGATCATAAATATCAATCCTACCGCCGGATTCTTGAGTACATTGTGAAAAGTGTCTGCTCGCTTATTGCCCGGACGTTCAGGAATGACCAACGTGTGGTCGTCAAGTACAGCAACAAAACCAGCGGGATCGCCCTTGGGTGAAATATCGAAATTCCCGTCATTGTCGGAACTCCCCACGAGTACAAACGGAGAGCGCGCAATAAACGTTTTGCTATGCTTATCCAGCATATCTAAATGTTTATTGGCCGCAATGGGGTGGGGAGAGCCCAGAATTCTTGTGATAGCGCTATCGTCCGTTACGATGTTCTTGAATTTATACATTCCTACAGTCTCCAATTACTGCCCATTTTATACCTATGAGTCTTATAAGTACGTGCGATTATACAACCGATTTCCCTCAAGTTACCACATCGTTCGATTTGAAAATTCACCGTTATATTAAACCACATGTTTGCGATGATGTGTTCCTGTGACAATATCGCAATATGCGTTACGATTTCGAAGATTTCCGAATGAGTATATTGTACTATGCAATTCAAAGAAATATTCTATACTTCGGCGCACATTCGATCTACTATGGCATAATTACGTTYTCTTTGGAAACAAGAATCGTAGACCGTGTCCAGTCGATAAAATTTTGCTCGTCTTTGAAGAATATTTCGAGATATTTTTTGGCTTTTTCCGTCGACCAATTATTTTCTATAGCCTCTATGCTTTCGACCCATAGTTCGGCCATACCATCAAAGGGCTCGACAAGACCGGTTCGGGGTCCAATCACAAGATCACGAGCGTCCGTTTCCAGCGGTAGTACCTGAACGTATCGTTTCACTCCTAGTATCGAAAACGCGTCTTCCGGAGCGGCCTGCGGATGTTTCTCACTCCAATACAATTGGAAGTCTTCCAGACTCAAGTGGGGCAGGCGTCGCATTAAGTAGCTTATTTTGATCATTTTATACGAGCTCCTTTTTTATTTGATAGTATTTCTTGTCTGTTGGGATGCCATCTTTATTTCTTGAATGAGCCACTTCGTAAAACCCAGCACGGAATAGGGATCGGTCTCCGGGCCGACTGGACGTCCCCGCCCGTGCGCGTGGGGGAAGGTATTCAAGTAATAGTGCATCCGAGGGTGATGTTTCGGCAACCCGGCCTCCCAGWATGTGTAAAGCCAGTCACGCTCGATGAACTCGTAGTAGTGCTCTGATTTCCAAATKATGGGGCCGTAGTAGAAGATGTACTCCTTACCTTGATCAAGCGTCCACTTTGCTCCTCGAATAACCTTTTCCGGTTTTGACCATCCTGTTTCCAGTGGCCAGTGGCGGTTGAATTGGTGTGCTTCATAGGCGACTCCTTCCATTTTCTCTATAATCGCCTGTGCCCTGGGATCCTCCGCGAAGAAGGACGGCTCCTCCACCATTTGGATCAGCTTATAATTATCGTGCTTCAACAGACCCTGCTTATGCGCATTGCGAAAGAGGCTACGAATATCGTCCACATCTTTAGCGGAAAGAATGCGGGTATCTTCCTTGAATGGCCCCGGTTTCGCCTCTGGATGCCCCCTATCAATCGCAAGCCTATATTCACGACATATAAGGATATGTTCTACCACGCCCCCCTTGGATTCCCAGTTCCGAATCTTTTTTACGAGCTGGTTCTTTGTCGGGTCGAGATCATCCCAGGCTTCATCGATTCCCCAGTAGTGTTCGAAGAACAACCATTTCGTCTTGAAATCGCCATCCAGCCAACCCTTGACAATATCCAAATACTCAGCCACGAATGAATAATTGCCCTTTTGCTCCTCAAAGGTAGGCAACCCCGCCCAGGGGCCACCATGATTAGAATTGAGGTCTGCTTCGTAGCGGGGCAAAGGACGTAGTCCGACGGAACCAGAAGCTCTATCTGTATCCGTTTCCACCGCATGCGCAGTAAGTTCGCTAAAAAGCATGATCGCTAAACCTACTACCATCCCAGCCATACAAAAATATCGCGTCATTTTCTTAAACACTCCATACTTAAAAGACCAATAATTTATTAACAGTTTCATACTTCCATTCCTGGTAGACCTAAGTCAAAAGATAGGCACGGCAACAGCCGTTATCATCACGACGTTTCACGACTTCTTAGAGCACTAGAAGACCTGAATGCGAATGATAACAGACGCATAGAACGCGAACTGCATACTTGGAAAACAAAGAAAGATAAATTACTTCAACTGCGTCTCAATGATGAGATAGATGCGGAGACCTTCATGGTGAAGACCGCTGAATTCGATGAACAAATACGAAACCTATCTCTTCGATTGGATGTACACGGGAAGAGTCAGGCGGAATATGCCGACATAGCCGTGAAGGCGTTTGAACTTTCACAATCCCTTACAAACAAATGGGTTAGCTCCGATTCCATTGCTAAACGTCATTTGCGACAATCAGTGTGTTTGAACTTTTTACTCGAAGACAAAAACCTAATGATACCAATGCAAAAACCCTTCGACATACTCGTCGAAGGGCCGAATTTTGAAAATGGTCGGGGTGAGAGGATTTGAACCTCCGGCCTCTTCGTTCCGAACGAAGCGCGCTAACCGGGCTGCGCCACACCCCGACTGGACTGCATAGCCTRCTGATTAAAGCCCCTTTGAGTCAAGTTTCCTAATGATTTTCATGATCGCAAGAGGTGTTTTTGCGAGATAAATTTAAATGAATAAAATATTTGATTCGGGTGTAGTGGAAGGTATAATCAACTCGGTTGCATATCGCAACCCGTAGTTTACAAGGAGATCCTGAATGGCTTCAGAAAGACCTGAATTTATCGGCCCCAAAGGGGGCAATGGCGGCTTCAAGCTTCCCATTGAACTGCCCGAAATACCCAAAAAAGTAGTATCAGTACTGATAGGAATCCTTGCGATTCTAATCCTTACAGTGGTGTTAATCAGAACCTGCTTTACCTATATTGAACCTAATGAAGTGGGCATCAAACAGGTTAAAGTTGGGGTTAACCAAGGGATTCAGGAAAAGGTATATGGTCCTGGGTATGCGTTTAGAAAACCGTTGGGGCTGGAAATTATTCACCGTTTCCCCAATCAGGTATTGTTGCTTGATTTAGCGGGTTCTAATTCTGCAAAGATCCAAACATCGGACGGGTTCTATGTAGATGTTGATGTGAGTATACTTTATAAAATTACGGATCCGTATAAGGTAATTACCCTGCTCGGATATGGCGATGCGTTTATCCGGAAGGGTATAGAGCCTAAAGCGGAGCCGAATCTGAAAACGACATTGGGCGAATTGACCACGGAAGATTTTTATAACAGCCCTCTTCGTGTTGAAAAAGCAGATTTAGCAAAAGTMTTACTTAATCTTGAATTGAATAAAATGGGTATAGAGGTAGATCAAGTACTCGTTCGATATTTTAAATACAGTGATGAAATTCAACAGAATATTGAAGAGAAAAAACTTCAGGATCAGTTGGTATTTAAGAACATGTCAGAAGGTCGAGCTGCTATCGAAGCGGCTCAATTAAAAAAGGTGTCTGAGGAGGGTGAGGCACAGGTTAAAATCACTCTTGAGGAAGGCCGGGCCTATAAAGTGCGCAAGGAGGCCGAGCGTGATTTATATGTTCGTTCCAAGGTAGCTTCGGCAGATTTACTTATTCAATTGGCTGAAGCCAAACGGACAGAGCTGACGAATGATGCTATGCAGACATTGGGTGCGGATAAGGCTGTTGCATTGGAAATGGCGGAGGTACTGCGTGGGCTTGAAGTGATGATCATTCCCACTGGAGGAGAAGGTGGTTTCAATCCACTCGATCTTGATGCGGTGACTAAATTGCTGGGGGTTGTAGAGAATACGAAAGGGGGAGAAGGACAATGAAATATATACTCAAAACTATAGGTTCCGCCTTGGTACTGCTACTCATATCAAGTTCATTAACGGGTTGTTTTGTATACAACATCGGCGCGAACGATGTGGGTGTAAAAACCAACAAAACATTTATTGGCGGTAAGGGTGTTCAAGAAGAAGTTGGTGAGCCGGGAACCCTGAAATTCTATTCTCCATTTTTGCATGATTGGCATTCGTTTAATAAGCAAACTCAGACGTTGGAAATGACGGCTACACTTTCCCGTGGGGATCGTACTGGGCGGGATGACATGCGCTTTAAAACTATTGATGGCAATGATATCAGTTTGGATATCACCATTCAGTATCGTATCGATCAATCGAAAGCCCCTCATATATTGCAGTATGTAGCTCGAAATGACGACGAATTGAAAAACCTGATTATTCGTACGATTGCCCGGAGCAAACCGCGTGATATCTTTGGTGAGCTGGATACGGAAGAATTTTATGATGCGGTAAGTCGTACAAAACAGGCATCCGTGGTACGAGATACGTTGAATGTAATCATGGAACCGTATGGGGTCGTTATTGAGCAAGTGTTAACTGGAGATTATCGATTCAATCCGGCTTATCAAAAAGCCATTGAAGATAAAAAAGTAGCCGATCAGCAGGTAGAAAAAAACAAATCTGCTGCTAATGCTGCTGAGGAAGATTATAAACGTAAAGTGGAAGAAGCGAAAGGTGAAGTGGCGAAGATGACCGCTGAAGCCGATGGTGATTATGAGGTATCCAAGATTGAAGTGGATGCGTATTATGAGCAACAAGAACGATTAGCGGAAGCCATTATGATAGAAGGGCTTGCTGAAGCGGAAGGTATAACGAAAATGAATGAAGCTCTTTCTGGAGCTGGTGGTGAAGCGATGGTTAAACTGAAAATAGCAGAAGCGTTGAACGGCAAGAAGATTGTTATGCTGCCCATCGGCGGTGGCGGGTTAGATGTTCGCACTACGGATATCAATGCGCTGCTTCAATTGTATGGAATTGAGAAATTGACTGGAAAATAGAAAATTCTAGCGTTTCAGTTTTTTAACAATACGATCAAGCCGCCTTTCAAAGGCGGCTTTTTCTTTGTCCATATCATAGAAATATCCCCCGATATTCTCCCTGGTGGCAATGTAGTCCAGGGCATCGCGGCACAGCTTCTCCGCTGCGGGTAGATCTCGCTTCCGRTGYTCCATGACCTTGGCCAGTTCRYGTCGTGCAGARAGATYYCGMGGGAATTCGGTGAGAAGATGTTTCCATGCATCCTCTTCATCGGTGTAGCGTTTCAGGCGTTTGGARGCCAGGGCAATCATTTCCATACAGGAACGGCGTAACGAAGGATCATCCAGCGATTCCAGAAGGGGGGTACCCTGCTCCAGCACCACATCATAATGCTTCTGCCGAAAATGAAGCCGCATGAGAGAGTAGCGATCTTCCTTATGCTCGAAGCCGTCCATGGGAGCCGCATCCACCCGTTGCGCCAATACACCCGTTAACGCCGCCAATGACAAAATGTCCATCTGGTGATGATAAAAAACTGCCTTAAGCCGCGAAGCATYSYRWRYWTKYWWWTWATTSRSMCMGMKMTGRRKAMYCTCMGSASMRGRYASMTYKMMCTGRCRGSGARYAYCSWWAMWMYCSYGMYMRAYMWYACMSMGACTGCAATTCCGAAGTCGTTGTCGCCAGAAACGTCGTGATGCGTGWACCAAGTCGTAATGCAGCATTCCTTCCAGACGAAACGGGATGCGATTTGTGATAAAGCGTGTTCGTAACAGGGGAAGGTCGAAACTTTTCCCGTTATAACTCACCAGCGTTTCCGCTTTTTGAAACAACGAGTCCAGATAGTGAAGCATGGGTTCTTCATCATCGTAATCCCGCATGAAGCATTGGTCCAGGCGAAATACATCATCGATAAAATAGCCTACCCCAACCAGAAAGGTGACCGTGCCCGTGCCGCCCATGAGTCCCGTCGTTTCCGTGTCAATAAAAATGGCTTTACGCGTATCGAATTCGGAGAGACTTTCATCATTGGCGGAAAAGGAAATGTGCTTCCCGTTGGCTTCTAGTGCGGTTCCCAACGTGGTGGTGCCGTGCGGGGTGTCAATAGGGAAGTCCTGGCGAAGCAAGAAAAAACCATCATCCGTATCGCCGATGATTTCGCCTTCGAGTAACTGGTGAACCTCGAAGGCTCCTTTGATTCGAAGCGTATTTCGCGTGTTAACCTTGGTCTTCAATTGGGCACCCGACATAATGCCCTGCATGTGCATCAATTTATCGAGTTTCGCCTGAATATCGGACATGAAGCCCCCGCTTTTTCACTATCGATGTTGACAGAGGTAGTATATCGAGATTAGGCTAAAGAGCCAAGTAAACCATTATACTCTACGTCGTGCCCAGACCCCGGCGATTGCAAGTGCAATCACAATAGGCCATGCCTGAAGAGGAATATTGGGATTATTAACATTTACAACCGTCAACCCGAAAGCCGTTGTGTTCAGGGTATCCTCCGAACCCTTAAACCCTTCACTAGACACATAAACATCTCGAATAAAATCTACGTCAATATCATCTGCTGTTCCGAAAATTCCGTCCGAACCAACGCCTATCAATCCAGGCATGTTACCCCCCTGATCCATAATATTGGAGAAAGGGTTAAATTGATCAGTATGGAAACTTCCGAGGACATGACCGGCTTCATGGGCAACAATATTTCCCACTGCCGTTCCTATCAGATCGGATTTAGTAAATGGAGGGCTAACGGGGTAGCTATTCAGTGAATTGGGTGTGAGAAGAAGATCGCTTAAAATATCCAGTAATACAATTGCCTCTTCTTGTGATTCAAAATTCCCTACATCAATTGACTCCGCTATGCCGATAGTCCCGATACCAAGTTCGGTCTGAGTACCGCCCACTAGAATTCGGGTAACTTCAGGGTTATTGCCCGGATCGGGATGATCTCGACTATTTTGAATAATAATACCGAATACAGGATTTAATCCCATGGTTTTTATGTCATCATCAATCGACTCTTGAACACTGGCTATGATGGAATCAATTACACCATTTACAACATCCGGAAAAGGTATTAAGCTCCAGTTCCCGAAGAAGGAGGTAAGTGGACTGATGGTACGAATGTTTGGAGGGCCGCCGGTAAAGATGGATGCATCAATGGTACCCCCATCAAAATCAAGATACAAAATCATGGGGCCTAAGAGAGAGCCAGATTCCCGTCCAGGTCGTGACACATGAACTTGTACAGAATACAATCCGTTTAAACCACTAACCAGAATTCGCCACGTACCCGAAGTTTCGGCTACATACGCCAACGTAGCCAAGCCGCCTGATGGGAGGGGGGAAGCGGCGGGGTATAGACCCGAAAGATCCCCACTGGATGATACACGCAGTATATTTATGGGATCGATGAGGCTAATGGAAACGGCACTGCCAGTTGTTGTAATGCCAATAACATCCCCCGCTTCCAGTTCGATGGAAAAGTAATCTTTACTTGCAATGGTGGAGGTGACAGTGAGCGTGTAGGCACCTTCACTGGTGGCGCCTGTACCCGAAGCAGAATCGAACGGGTCATTTGGCGCAAACGATCCAAAACTTCCGACAGATAGATAGAAATTTCCTGGAGATGGCGCTTCAAATGTAAGTAAGCTGTCAAAGCTGGAAAAGTTTCCGTCATCATCGAAATCCAACAGAAAACCAAACTGATCCCATAGCACTATAAACGAATCCAAGGTGAAGGGAAAAACGGAATCAATATCAAATTGAAATAATTGCCCGGCAGTGACTGCCGTTACTCTATAAAAATCGAAATCTCCTGTACCTGTTCCGGCTGAACCAAATGGGCCGTCTCCAATTACACCGCTAATAATTACAGCAGACTCTACGGCTAAACCGAGATCGGTAGCCAAAGGAATGGAGCCGTCATCTTCCACAGGTGCGCCAATTGGCGTAGCCGAAAAAGAGGGCAGCGAACCCGTTAATGTGGCATTGGGATCATCGCCAGCTCCCGTACCTACACCTGGAATTGGATCTGCTGTGTTAAATGTATCGTTGGGCTCTGATTCAGATATAGGCACATTACGCGTGGAAAACGAGGTAACCCCTTTTTCACGCGAACGATATTTTAGCCAGGTATCCCAATAGACGTAATCCGGCTTAACGCCATCTGCGAGATAACTGAGATACGGATTGGGCGAAGATGGGGTGATTCCTGCTAATGATTGGGGTGAGAGGGCGCGTGTAGTTTTATTGATACTGGAAAGTTTTTGAAAATCCTGTGGCAATATTCCTTTTGATTGTGCAATGCTCATGGGGTGATATCCGAGCAGAATAGTAAAAATAAAAAGCAGGAGCACTCGGAGCCTTGATAATCGAGACGAACGCAGAATTGAGTACAGCATACGCATTGCTTCCCTCCCCAACAATAACCAGATAAAATAGTGCAGTTGTGATAATTACATAATTCACACCTTGCCGTCAAGCTGTACAGTATGACTCCAGCGGTTAGCTACTGACTTACGCTGATAGCGGTGCTGGTATTGTCTAATATTGCCATTTGCGCTAGTCGCANNGCGNCNNWTTTKCCGTGKYKKCCGSCTTCCAGSGCRGASCCGATGCAGCTKGGRCAGCCYTCYTTGCARGMGCARTYRYYCAGYARCGAWATSGCSGCATTRARCAGSGCYTTRTGRTGKGWRARSARTTTKTCGCTGAATCCMACWCCGCCCGGATAGGTCTCGTAAAGGAAAATAGTGGGATGCTCGGAGAAGGGGGAACGCAGTTCAGCGTGGGCACGGATATCGGTGAGATCGCACATGACCTGCACGGGAGCCACTTGGCGTAGCGTATTCGCCAAAGCATTCAGCGACGCGCCCAGTTCTTCCTTGCCCAGATCGAATCGGTCTTCCATATCCAGCGGAAATTCAATCCAATACGCACTGGTGTGCATGGTGGATTCAGGCAGGTGAATCTCTCCCCAGCCTACATTTTCATGAGTGCCGAATTTTATCTTCTTGTACATAGTGGGGAGCCACGTCACGCTCAGTTCGCCGGAATGAACCTCCACATCGTCGAAAAATAAATCACGAAACACATCCAATACTTTCAGGTCCACTTTAATCTGCGCGTCGGTATAATAATCCGTCTCCACCGGGCGCGCATAGGCCTTGCGATCATCCAGATCCAATTCGTCAATGGTGTACTGCTCGCTCTGATGTATGTAGATGGCGTTTTGRTAGACCTCTGTGGGAGCGGCGAAAATATCGATTTCACCAATGACCCGTCCGTTATCTGTGGTGTCCAGGATGACCRCGTTGCCCGGCGCGGCAGTGCGCAAACTTACTTCTTCCGCCGGGTAGGTATCTTCGCTCCAGTGCCATTTGTTCTTTACATGGCGGATAACGCGATGTTCTCCCAGATAGGCCAGAATCTCCTGCGTACTGGTCACATCCAGCCCAAAGGCTTCGTCGTCCAGAAACGGTAGTTCAAAGGCCGCACATTTGATATGACTGGTCATGATACTGAAATTATTGGGATCTACCGTGGCATGCTCGGGATTTTGTTCAAAGAAATATTCCGGGTGATTCATAATGTACTGATCCAACGGCGCACTGGTGGCCACCAGTATCACCAGAGCCGTATTAGAGCGTCGCCCCGCGCGTCCCGCCTGTTGCCATGTACTCGCCACACTGCCCGCATAGCCCGTCATGATGCACACGTCCAGACTGCCGATATCGATACCCAATTCCAGGGCATTCGTACTCACCACCGACATGATCTTGCCTTCACGAAGTCCTTTTTCAATGGCCCGGCGTTCTGTGGGCAGGTAGCCGCCCCGGTACCCCTTCACCAACTCCGGGTTTTTGCCCATCTTCTTCACCATTTCCTTCAGGTACGTAGTGAGAATTTCTACTCGCAGACGACTCCGTGCAAAAATGATGGACTGTACATTTTTTGTCAAGAAATGGGATGCCAATCGGCTGACCTCTTTCACCGCTGACTTGCGAATTCCCAATTCGGCATTTACCACTGGCGGATTATAAAAAAGAAAATGCTTTTCTCCGGCAGGTGCGCCGTTATTATCCACCAGCGTGACTGGTGCCTCGATGACTTTCTCCGCCATCTCCTTTGGGTTCGCAATGGTGGCACTACAGCAGATGAACTGCGGGTTGGAACCATAGAAGGCGCAGATTCGTTTCAGTCGTCGTATTACATTCGCCAAGTGACTGCCGAACACGCCGCGATAATGATGGAGTTCATCAATGACGATGTACTCCAAATTTTCAAATAGTCGAATCCAAATAGTATGGTGAGGCAAAATACCAGCATGGAGCATATCCGGATTGGTCACTACAATATGTCCTGCACTACGCACCGCCTTTCGTGCCGAGGCGGGGGTATCTCCATCAAAGGTGTACGTACCGATTTTTACATCCAGATCGTCGATAGTGGATTTGAGTTCATGAACCTGATCTTGCGATAATGCCTTGGTTGGGAACAGATACAATGCCCGTGCATTTGGTTTTTCCATTAACCGATTCAGTACGGGTACGTTGTAGCAAAGTGTTTTCCCCGATGCGGTAGGGGTGACGATGCACACGTTCTTGCCTGTGAGTGCAGCTTCAACAGCTTCCGATTGATGGGTGTACAGGTTGTGGATGCCTCGATTACGAAGTSCGTCTACCAATTTCGGCTGCAAACCMTCAGGGAATCCGCCGTATTGCTCGGCGCGTTCCGGAATGGTGTGCCACGTAGTGAGATTTTGACGGAAGTCCGAGTCCGCCTGGAGCCGATCAACGATTTGCGGCAGGTTCATGTGTGTTCCCCCAATATACTCCCCTGAATATAACATCAGGTGTATAGGAACGCAAGTATTTCATTTTAATCGATTCTGGGTCATACTGAAATACCAGAACATAGATAACAGGTGCAAAATAATGCCTTATGAGTTAGTCCAGATAATCGACGGAGCGTTCGGTCAGCGTTGGCCATTCGGTCCGGATGAAATTACCCTGGGTCGATCCGACAAGTCGACCATTACCCTGCAAGGCGGAACCATCTCCCGACATCACGTACGCCTGTGGCAGGATCAGGGAAGCATTTCGGCAGAGGATTTAGGTTCTAGAAACGGTATAAAAATAAACGGCGTACGTACACGAAGCGGAAGCCTTCAAGGCGGAGATAGATTGGAAGTAGGTAATTTTGCATTTGTGGTTGCCACCGATGAAAACCCAACCCCGCAGTTGGTAGCAACGTCGCCCCAAAAAAAGGGGGAGAGTGATGGGCTGGCCATGCAAAAACGCATGCTCCAAAATCCCGATGCCAACGTCAACGCCGCATTCGTTCAGGCTACCCGACTTCAGTCATTTCTGTTTGAGCCGGAGAAGCTCCACCTGCAGATGCTCAAGATTATTATGCAGACCATTCAAGCCCAACGTGCATACCTGGTCGCTCGACAGCCCGGGGGACGGGAGATGCAGATCCTGGCTAACGTGCATCGAAATGAAGGAGATGGCCCGGTATTGAATTCCACTACGGTGGAGCATGTCATCAGTCGACGTACAGCCAYTATAGCCGGAGATATCTCCGACCCGGAGTATGCCCTCAAAAACAAGCCCGATCAGCCCGGGGTACTATGTGCTCCTATATTGGGACGAAAACGTTGTATAGGGGTTCTTTATCTGGACAGTGGYTGGACTCCCTCGCGATTCGTCACGGCAAACCTCGAAGACCTGAAAGCCTTTGGAGTAGCTTTCGGTATTACGCTGGAAAACGCTGCCATAGCTGAGGAGATGCGGTCAAAAGAAGGGCAGGCTGGCGTATCCAAGGCGGCATCCGCGCTGGGGAAGACATTCTTCGAGTTGGCGGGTACTCTCGCTGAGAATGTAGAACAAGCCCAAAAAGTGGGCGACGAATCCAGTTGGGCAGCCCTGACAAAACTCGCTGCCACGAACCAGCGCCTTGCGCAGCAGTTGGTGGGTTTCGGAAATCTGGATATGCTTAGCCGTAATCCTCTGAACATCAACAAATTGGTGGATCAAGCGCTCCGTGAACTGAAATCGGAAATAGATGAGAAGGGCATTACCGTAGATTTTCGCCACGACGCCCGTGCTGTAGCCTATGCGGATCAGCATCAGTTATATACCGTGGTCGTAACGCTGCTGCGCATCGCCGTTGCATCCTGCGCTGATTCCGACGGACTGATAACCCTCACTACGGAAAACAAGACGGACGGGTGCTACTTCATCGTTAAAAACAACGGCAGCAGTCTGCCCGTTTCTACCCCGACACAGGTTGCAGAGGGATTGATTGCAGCCACCTCTTTGGGGGTAGACGGTATTGCATTGGCTTACAGTAACGCGATTGTAGAGCAGCACAAGGGTAAGCTCCACATTCGGACAGACGAAGGGGAAGGAAACACCATCACCGTAGTCATGCCACAGCAGGAGAGTGCTGCCCGCTGATTTCCTACTCGATATTATGGTTTAAATAGAATCGCGTTGTCTATCTGGATTGCTTACCTGGAATTTCACCTTCAACAATTTCAGTGAATATGCTGCTTAACCGCTTTCCCCAAGCAGGCCAAGATAATACCGTCGTCGCACGTTCCAGAGCCGCATGTGACATAGCGATGTATCGTTTCGGATCGATGCTGTATTCTCTTATGGCATTTGCATATTTACTTGCAGGTGCGTCGACTGGTAAAACCACTCCCGTTTTATCATGCTGCACTACCGTTGGTAATCCCCCCACATCGGACACAACGCTGGGCCGTCCAAAATGGCCTGCCTCACCCGGCGCAATCCCGAATGCTTCGGCCAGGGAAGGCAATAACATCCAATGACTCCTCCTAAGCACTTCAATATGCTTACGACGGTCAACGGGATCATTCAGATCCAACCTGCCGCAGTAATTCACATTCGGATGATTTTCTGCGCGTCTGTGATGAGGACCGATATAATTAAGTGTAGTTTTCCAGCCGTCTTTATTTAAAATCTCGGTTATGTCGATACATAAATTCAGCCTTTTTCGTATGGGATCCGCTGCAACGAGGATAAGTTGCAGGCTTTTATTATTAGGAGGATCGGCTTTTATCTCAATACCATCCGGTATAACATTCGAGCCAAGTTCGACCACACGAATACGAGACGGATCGATGCCATAGTCGTTTTTAGCGGATTCGGCAGTACAATTCGATGAGGGTGCGAAGATGGTGCATCGATTCAGTGCATCACGTTCCATGTCATCACATGCACGGTGATACTGCCGCGAGCGGTTTGCGTATTTGGAATAACTGGTATTGATAAGGGCAGCCGTAGTGTCACTCGCATAAACAATAGGGATAGATGTATTAAGCCTATAAAGCATGCTGCTCACACTTATGCTGAATAAAATGTCTACTTCCGCCTCGTCGACTTCATTTTGCGTTCTCTCTCCAATTCGTTCAGCATGTTGAATGGTCCGCGAATACTCCCCAATGCCAAGTTTTTGTTCAAGTATCCGTTTTCGCAAGCTACGTGTTTTACTTTTGAACTGCTGCGGTAAAGAAAGCCAAGTGTTTTCATTTTCTGTTGTGGAGAAAGTTTCATTTTCCGACCGTAATGTGCGTCCGCCGAGATCGACTAAGTCAAGTCCTTCAGCTTCCAGTGCTGTCCAGGTACTATGAGGTAGTCCGCTGAAAGCAGACTTATTAAGAGGATCGCTGGGTGATAAAAAGCCAACGCGAATCCTTTTACTACGAGATGTTACCGTCAAGAAAAATCCCCCATTCTAATTTATATATTTCTACTTATTTGCTATAGGCCATCGGTACTTCACATAATCCAACGCGCTATCCCGATTCAGAATGACCTCTTCCAATTGCGCATCTTCCAGCCCCGATAGTATTTCTTTGAGAAGAGGGCCTTGGGGATAGCCAAGGGCAAGCAAGTCATGACCRGTCAGCAACCGTGRAGGCCGRGTCTGYTCGGGAGTCAACTCTCGCTTATACGYCTTYAGCCAWTCGTAGGTCTCCAAATTRCCGAGGCTGCCYAGGCAATCGGCYCGGAATACCTCCATCAACTCCTCRAAGCCTTCCTCGCGCACCAGKCGMCGYCGYTTRCTCTCCCGCATKTCAGGTGCTGCCCCGAYTCGCATGTGCTGCGATACCAGCCAGACRATRCGTTCGGAYTCCGCGTTGGAAAGATGCAGRCGRCGRCAWATYTTTTTRGCTTCAAATRCWCCTGCCTTCTCGTGACYRTTRAAACGAATACGATCCTCAAAGGTTTGGGTGAGGGGTTTTCCCACATCGTGAAGCAGCGTTCCCATGGCCACCGTAAACGAAGGCCGATCCAATTGGCGAAGGCAGAGTAGTGTATGCACGAAGACATCCCCCTCGGGATGAAATTCCGGCGGCTGCTCGCATCCTTTCATCATTGATACTTCCGGCAGCAGAACATCCAGCAACCCAGTATCGTCCAGCAACTGTATCCCCTGGTCAGGATTGGCTTGGGTTAGAATCAATTCCAACTCGTTCCGGATTCGTTCCGGACTTGTTCCTTCAATCTTGGATGCATGCTGTTTAACTGCAGAAAATGTTTCCGTTTCTATTGAAAATCCCAATTGACAGGAAAATCGAACAGCACGTAATAATCGCAGATGATCTTCCTGAAACCGGGTTTCTGCATCGCCTACCGCACGGATGAGACGCAAATCCAAGTCTCGTTGACCGTCTACATAGTCAATGATTTTATCCGTTTCGGGATCCATAAACATGGCGTTGATGGTGAAGTCCCGSCGNKYTMGNNCRTCKTCNKMWGCNTKGRTGNRMGTSACSKMWGKANNAKGGCGMCNSGKCTKCNRTAGGKWYCSYCAGACCGGAACGTGGCGATCTCGAATTCCCCCTCCGGTTCAATCACGAGCTCTACACCATAGGCTGCTCCGACGGGGATACAGCGAGAAAATAGTTTCCGAATTTCTTCGGGCTTAGCCTCTGTGGCAATATCGTAATCCTTGGGCTTAACTCCCAGTAAAGTATCCCGTACACACCCACCAGCCAACAAGGCTTCATGACCATGTTCGCGCAGTGTTGCGCAGATTCGATTGGCTGCGGCACGTTGATCAGCCATGGTGTGTGGAGGAGTCGGGTGAATCGACTAYGGTTGAATCTGCTTTTTTGTTGCGTCGTGTTGAGTAGCCCCAGGAGATGACAGAGACGGTGGCTACTACTACGGCAAAAATACTGAGCTGTAGAAGAGGGCCGGCATTACGTAAATCATAGGCATACAATCGGAAGAACACGCCGAACAAAATAAATAATGCCGCAATACGATACCGTTTTTCTTTAAAAAGCACTCCTAATCCCAGCATCAATACGGCATTGGCCAGCATATACAAGGTTAATCTTTCTTTTGGCGCCCATTCCCATAACCCTATTCCCCCGAGAAAAACGGCCACTACAACAAAGGCCGTACGCAATACTTCGGAGCCATAGGTAACAACCCCGGTTCGCTTTTCCCATACATACATAAATCGTTCTGAAAGCGAGTAGCATATTACGATAAGCATAAGGGCGCCTAGAAAGTAGGGTTCGATAGTCTGGGGGATATGCTCGTTGTACACATTCAATCCAAAGCTGGCAGTGCCAATTAAAAATGCCACAATAGCCGAAACCCTAAGACCCATCTGAAGAGATAGCGCGCTTCCCAGCATAAGAACGGTACCTAATAAAGCCAGCGCGATGGGGGAGTGTATATGATTTAAATGACGCTCRAAAAAWGTAGCAAGCATGAGYGTTCCTGCGAGATACGGCACGGACGCGAGGGCATCGTGTTCAAACTGCGTGCCCCCCTCAACACGTCGTAAATACCGTTCCCATAAATAGCCGCCGCAGAATGTAACCCACGCTACCAGCAAGGTAAAGACAATATAATTATCTTGCGATTCAAAGCCCGGTTGATCGTTTAGCCAGAAAAAGTGAAAGCAGATGTGAGATCCGATTAGCAGCAGCACGCTGGTGATTTCCACTTGGGGTGTTCGCAATAACATCCCTAAAATTCCGAACACGATACCCTCTGCGGCAAGAATAAACGGGAGGGAGGGACTACTCCCCAAATCCAGGATCGTTATTGCAATGAGGATGAGGGCACAGCTTGCCGTGTAAAGCATGGCAACCGCACCGCTATTGATATCCCATCGTGAATCCGCCAAGACCCATTGACCGACAGCTACACGTTCCTCGGGAGGTACCCGCCATACAAAATGTTCGTAAAACCAGGCCGTGATAGTAAAAATGATGGATACGCCGATGCATGCGAACCAGTTTGCCGGAATGTCATACCCTGCGAGCTGGACGGGATAATCAGTAGAGACAAATAAGAGTGTTTGAATAAAGGTGATGAGGAGTAAAATCAATCCCAACGCTTTATACAAAACCAGCCCTGTGCCTTTATGCGTTACAGCCAATGCAAAGCACACCATTGCCATAGCAATCAAGACCCATTCTCGTGGAAAACTCCCGCTTAGTGCGTAGGTAAATAACAAAACTGTTTTCGCAGAGTAAAGCTGATACAGATGATTTCGTTTCGGACCTGTGAGCAGCGACATACCGCTCATGATTGCTGTCAGCCCCGTTAATCCCCACCGCAGCGCTAAATCCTGTTCGGGATAAAGTCGATTAACCGATAGCCAGAGCAACGTGAAACACACGACGGAATTCATTATGGCCATAGGGATGACCGAACGCCGATGCGTCCCGGTTTTGCGATGATCCGTGATACATGCCAATGCAAATACACAATACGAAAGCAGCAGAAATCCCGTGGTCAACCAGAAATATTCAGAGGGAGGTATGGCAAGTACAGGCGGTGTAATGGCAAAAAAGTAAATATACACACCGTAACTTGTTAACAATGCGACCCACGTAAAAAAAAGCCACTGATGAGTCGCATGAAAAACCAACGCGAGGATAGCTAACAGCGTCCCGGTGATCAGGGCGTACATTACGTTATTGTTTTCCATCCCCTGGTTCAGCGTTAGTATCACAGTGTAGTAAATCAGAATGATCGAGATACCAGCCGAGGTCTCGCTGTTATGTAGATGAAGAAGAACGGCAATACCCATCAACACGCCCACCAAAATGGGCACGGCATACGTAATGTTGCTGAAAACCTGGGTCGTAGGAAGTAAAAACGCGGCATACGATGTAAAGTACAATGTGGATAAACCTGTGCCGAATATGGCCTGCGGAAAGGCACCTGGATCGCTGCGCTTAATCCATCCATACGCAATTGCACCTACCGCGATTGCGAACCCCACAGCGATTTTGTGCAGGGGAAGGAGATTATCATCGCTTACCCCCAGTACCATCACGGTCATAAACAAGATCACGGTGATACGGGTTAACCATACACTCCCCAGCCGGGACTCGATGGATTCCCCTTCTTCCACGCCCAGCATCTTACCCATGCTTTGGCGAACACCGTCCATAAGCGGGTGTAGCAATTCATCTGCTGAATGCAGGGTGTGTTTGCCTTTCGGCAGGCCATCCATGTGCTTGGCATTTTCCGGTTTGGACAGCAGAATTTCTACCAGCGAGGATAACTCGCTGACCTGCGATTCCAATTCCTCGATTCGCTCCATTTCATGAGCCTGAGAATCGGTCTCTTCTGATCCTGAATCAGGTGATTGATCTTGATTATTGAATGATTTAGACAACTTTTTTTAGTTTCTCGTTGATTGAAAGCTACAATATTATTTACAAATACTGATTAAAATACAAAGAACCCTCACACCACTATATTCTAACATGAATGGAACAGAATAGAATTCCACTTGAAAATAAGGCGTATATTGCATATATACACCCATATCCGCATAATGCTCCAGCGCATCATGAAACGGGAAGGAGCACTGGCAATGTTGAATAAATTAGGCGTATTGGTGATGGTCGCCGGGGTGGCGGGGTTTGGGCTTACGTTTTTTGAGATGATCCACGGTATCTCCCTGAAGATATGGGGCGGTGCAGCCGTAGGTGGAATGTTGGTCACCATCTTTACAGGACGACCCGGAGATTGATTTCGGTGTTCTTGACCGGAAAATAGAGAAAGAGGGATAATACCGCCTTTCTTTTCAGGGGAGTTCATGTCGTTGTCTTATACCTTTCAAAACAATCTCTTTGAACGTGCCGCGCAGGGAGAAACCGTGCCTCGGCCGCCCGTGTGGCTTATGCGTCAGGCCGGGCGAACCGATCCTGAGTATAATAAGCTCAAGGAAACTGCGGCACAGCCTCTGGAGGATCTGTTTCGACACCCTGCACTGGCCGCAGAGATTTCCCTGCTTCCTCAACGACTAGGCGTGGATGCCATTATCTATTTCCAGGATATTCTTACGCCTCTTACGGGTATGGGATGTCATTTCGTGTTTCGCCCCGGACCCGTAACCGACTCACCGATTCGCACACCTGAAAATGTTGAGCGTTTGGTGTCCTACGACATGGCAGCGCATGTGCCTTTTATCGGAGAGACGTTTCAACGTATCCAGGAAAAACTGCAAGGTGAAATGCCTGTACTTGGTTTTGCTGGAGCCCCTTTGACGTTGGCCGTATTTATGATTGAAGGGAAAAGTTTTGGCGGCGAGATCGATCGTTCACTAAAATTCTTCGCCGAGTATCCGGATGCCACGCGCTCCCTCCTCGATAAATTGACCGAAATGACGATTGCATATTTGCGCTACCAAGTCGGAGTGGGGGCTTATGCCGTCCAGCTATTCGAGTCTGCTGCTCATCTCCTTACCAATGCCCAGTACCGGGAGCTTGCGTTGCCCTATCAACAGCGCATCTTTGATGCGCTTCGGGGAGAAGTACCCACCATTGTATTCGCTCGGGAGTGGGAAGGATTAGCAGAGCTGGATGATGCCGGAGCGAATATCATTAGCTTGCCGTCTTCCATTAGCGCCCAGGATGCACGTACGGTTCTGGGTAAGGATCGGGTTGTGCAGGGTAATTTGGATAACCACCTATTGGCCCATGGCGCATGGCTGGATATTGAGAAGGCGGCTCGGGAATGCATCGAATCCGGGGAATGCCGAGGGCATATCTTCAACCTGTCTCACGGACTCCTTCGTGAAACGCCGTATGAGCATGTGCAAAAATTGGTGAAGCTGGTACGGAGCTACGGCTGACTACTTTTTCAGGAGACCGCCGCGACTGGAGCTGAGGTAGATACCCTTCAAGTTCATTTCCAGTTCGTCCGGGTTATCCGAATTTTCTGCCGCCTCTTCTTTTTTCACCAACTCGCGTTTCACCAGATCCACCAGACTCATGTTAAACGATTGCATGCCGTCTTCTTTACCCCCGGCAATACCGTTGGGGATCTGCTTAATTTCGTTTTCACGAATCAGATTGGCGATACCCGGGCTGTTGTACATAATCTCAACCGCTGCCACACGGCCTGATCCGTCTGCTGAACGGAGGAGCCGTTGGGACACACACCATTTAAGTTGAAGTGATAGTTGGGAGCGGATCTGATCGTGTTGATTAGCCGGGAACATATCCATGATGCGATCAATGGTAAGCATGGCATTGGTGGTGTGCAGTGTACTGAACACCAAATGGCCTGTCTCTGCGGCGGAGATGGCCGCGCCAAAAGTTTCCGCGTCCCGCATTTCGCCTACAAGTATCACATCCGGATCTTCACGCATGGCGGCGCGCAACGCCGTGCTGAAATCTTTGGTATCAATAGCAATTTCCCGCTGGGTAACCAGACTCTTCTGATTACTGTGGAGAAATTCGATGGGATCTTCCAACGTAAGAATATGTTCACGTCGATTTCGATTGATATGATCAATGAGTGCTGCCAGTGTGGTGGATTTCCCGCTCCCGGTAGTCCCCGTGATAAGGCACAGGCCGCGTCGTGTTTCTGCAACGCGTTCCATGGCGTCCGGCAGGTTTAAATCCTCAAAATTCAGGATCTTCCCTTTAACATGGCGCATGATGATACCCGTGGAGCCACGCTGCATGAGGACATTTACCCTGAAACGCCCCAGGCCAGCCACACTGAACGCCACATCGGTGTCGCCTGTCGAACGGAATTGCTCCAACTGTTCTTTGGAGAGGATTTCATCCAGAAATTTGTCCGTGTCCTTGGGTTTTAAGACTTTCTCGCCAAAGAATCGGATTTTACCATCGATACGGCAGGCAGGTGGACTGCCCACACACAGATGGACATCGGATGCGCCGTGTTYGACGGCATACCCCAAAATTTCCTGTAACGAATACATGGTTTTCTCCGGTGGTCAAGTTGCTTAAAGGAGTTTATCACACCAATTTGTACAATACTACGGCATCATGTCAGGTCGGACGCGTGGGCTTTTACTTTTTCGAAAATCGCTACGATGTCCTGCATATCCGCGTCGCTGCCCAATAGCATGGAGTGGCGAAACCACATTGCCGTGCGGTAGCACAGGTCTTCGCAAACCGGACAGGACACGTCTTCGAAGCCGCCTTGTTCTACATATACGGGCTGCTTGTATACGGGCATAGGGTAGCCGCCGCCAATTTGCAGGCCTTCCGCATTCAAGGCTTCTACCGCCCGATCGCGGGAACAGCCGAATACATCCGGATCAATACGGAGGCAGTAAATGTGCCAGGACCGCTCGGTTTGGCGCGGATCGATGGGCTGCATAGTCAAGCCGTCAATCTTCGATAACGCTTCGTTCAGGAACTCGCCATTTTTTACGCGTAGTGCATTCTGTTCGGGCATACGTTTGAGCTGGGAGCTGAGAAGGGCGGCCTGCATTTCCGGTATGCGGGCGTTGGTGCCCATATTGTAATACTCCAACTGGGATGCTGTGGCGATACGCCCACAGTGTGTAAGGGATTGAAGCAGCGCAGCCAGTTCGCCGTCGTTGGTCACCATGGCACCGCCTTCTCCCGCAGTGAGATTCTTGCTGGCCTGAAAACTGAATACGCCGCAGTCGCCTAATGTACCCGCGCCTTCGCCCTTCCATTTCGATCCCCAGGAATGACATGCGTCCTCAATAACGAAGAGGTTATGCTTCTCTGCGATTTCCATAATGCGATCCATATCCACCATAACCCCGGCAAAGTGAACGGGGATAATGGCCCGGGTATTTTCTGTAATGGCTTCCTCGATTTTTGTTACATCCATGTTCCACGATTCGTCTACATCCACGAATACAGGCGTGCCGCCCAGACGTGATACCGCGCTGGCCGTGGCGAAGAAGGTGAAAGGAGGGACGATAACCTCGTCTCCCGGTCCGATACCCGCCGCCTGGACACATAATTCCAGTGCCACAGTGCCGTTGGAACAGGTGACACAGCATTTCGCGCCCTGAAATTCCGCGTATTCACGTWCAAACTGGGCCACCCGGTCGCCGTACCACCAGTTGCCGCTGTCGAAGGTTTCCAGCAAGGCGTTGCGGTCCGATTCATCGAATTGAGGCCAGGCAGGCCAAGGTTTGTCCGCTGGGCGTATAGGAGTACCGCCCATGAGGGCGAGAGGAAAAGTAGATTCAGACATGCAAAGTTCCTTCAAGAGTTAGTGCCAATGAAGAAGGTAGTATAGCGCATCGTAGGGTGTGACCGCATGTACGAGGTACTTGAAGTGATACTTCGGGGACGGCATCTCAACCTCAGCGTATTGATTGCGATACTGAAACCGAAGACCCCTGTGGGGTCGGTGCGGTGCCTGGGTCTGGAGACCCCGCCACAACGGGTTATGTAGCCACGAATTTTCATGGATTGATATGTATCGATATTGAGACTCGTAGGGGCGGTTCGCGAACCGTCCTGTATTAGTCACCGAATTCTGATATACGATTTACCCTCCGCAGGGTATTGAAGTGAGAGAGTGAAGCTGTAGATCACAGCAAAATTTTGTGACGATATGGGGGAGATCGATCATGAATTGTGGCACAGCTGCCCCGGCTATGAGTCAATTCAAAACACAGCCGAGGGTGGCTGTACCACAATCCGTTCTTTTGTCGGATACATTTCTCCTGCTTGCTTGACCTTCAATTACTACAATCGATAAGATAGTCGTTCCACTACAATCGTGTATGGGAATTGACTGATACTATAATTTTGAAGGAGATTCGGAACATGGCTGATATCGATTTGAGTACGGCACAGAAGGCTGTTGAAGCGGCTATTGCTAAGGCAAGTGAAATAGGGACTAAGATGGATATCTGTGTCGTTGATGCAGGAGCCAATCTTAAGGCCTTTGCTCGCATGGACGGTGCCTGGCTGGGCAGTATTGATATCAGCATCAAAAAAGCAAAGACGGCACGCTTCTTTGATATGAATACAGGCGACATCGGCGGACTCAGCCAGCCCGGCGGTCCTCTCTACAACATCGAGCATTCCAACGGCGGACTCATCACCTTTCCCGGCGGCATTCCTTTGAAGAATAGCGAAGGTGTTGTCATTGGCGGCATAGGTGTATCCGGCTCAACCGTGGAAGACGATCACGCTGTTGCGTCGGCTGGTGCGGACGCCATATAGCGTAATTTCACGGAAGTATAGTCCAGGCTTATTTCTCCTGTTCGTGTTCTGATAGTGAGGCTGCACATTTTTGTGTAGTGCTCCATCCAACGCGGTCATTGATTGCAACCATGCTACAATATGCACTTACGCTTAGGTTAGATTTCCAGAGTCACTCTTTGAAAATAATACCGACCTGAGGAGGAGTCAGATGGATGATAAGCTGGGGTTATATATCGCGATAGGT
>NVWG01000184.1 GCA_002746185.1 Candidatus Hydrogenedentota bacterium | reverse complement strand
AAATATGAATGGTTTGTTCTCATCTCTTGTTGTTATGCTTTTTTCGAAAATATTCTCTTTTTCCCATTTCGCTAAAGTTTCTTCTGCTACTTTAGTGAGGTTCAATCCTTTATATTCTCTAAATTTTTTACTCATTTTATGCCTTTAAATCAATTAGTTTGCGAAATTACGTATTTTATTGCCAATATCATTTCATAAATGGCAAAATATTTAGGCCTTAAACACTTGAAATAACAAGTTTTATTCTATGTTTAAGTATGATTCTATAAATAATCTCAAATTCTTATAAAAAAGCGAAGCATACTCAATTGAATTGCAATTCTAAATTTATTTTTTTAGTGACTGACACAGAGGTAATAATAGCTACGCCGATGATTTTACACACAACTGAAACATCTATTATCATACCCTTAGAAATTACCATGAAAATGACTTTACTTATGTTGAATTAGGAGATGGAATTGAGCTTTGAGAAAATAGAAATTTCAATGAAATATTTAGAGCTCATAAAGACGTATTTTTATTACTTCGTGAATTTCATTTAAAAAACAAATTACATCTGATTTGAGGAAGCATAAAAGAGCAAAAAAATTACTAGGAAACTATTTTGATGAAATTACAGAAACTCAAAAACATTTGATGAAGAAATTATGATAGATGTTGAAGGTTTTAAAGATATTGCTATATAATTTAAATAAAAAGACGTCTCAACTAATTGAGACGCCCCTTCTTACTAGGGGTTTTAATGCCGTTCTCTTTAATTGAAAAAGAATCATGTTATAGATTTTGGACACCTTATGCTAATAAGGTCGTAAAACATACTACAAACTTACATGTTACATTCCTCTTTCTTTCTGAATTTGCTCATAGGCCTCTTGCACGCGTCTAAATTTTTCCTCAGCACCTTTTCTATAAACGGCATCCATSTSYACCNRWTTTATCGGGATGGTATTTTTTGGCCAGACCTCGATACGCCTTGCGGATATCGTCGTTGGATGCTTCCTTATTTACACCCAGAAGGTCGTAATAATTTTTTTGTGCGGCATTCATAAATCGTACTTCACCTTTCAAATGGGATATTTTTCTATTTCATAATCCGGCCCCGGCACGTTGCCATGCCGAGACCGATAATACGCTTCCTTATAAGAAGGATGCACACTTACCCTTTATCTTCGTCCACCACTTCGAAGTCTGCATCCATGGTAGGACCTGCTGCGCCCACGGTAGCTTCCTCGGGAGCAGGACTCTCGGTCGCTTCAGCGGCGGCAGCATCGGCATACACGGCCTCACTCAGTTGGGCGGAAACCTTACTCAGGTTTTCCATCGCGCCTTCTATGAGACCCACGTTGTCGCCTTCCATGGCTTCCTTCAATGTCTGGATGGCATTTTCGATGGATGTTTTTTCTACATCGCCAATCTTGTCGCCGTGTTCATCCAGCGTTTTCTGTGTACTGTACATCAGGGTGTCTGCGGTGTTTCGTGCCTCCACCAGTTTCTTGCGTTCCTGGTCTTCCTGGGCATGGGACTCCGCGTCCTTCACCATCGTATCGATATCGGCTTCGGACAGTCCGCTGGAGGACTCGATGCGAATCTTCTGTTCCTTGCCGGTATTCAAGTCTTTGGCGGTCACATGCACGATACCGTTGGCATCGATATCGAAGCCAACTTCGACTTGAGCAGCACCGCGAGGTGCCGGAGCGATACCTTCCAGATTGAACCGACCCAGGGTGCGGTTGTCCGTAGCGAAGTCGCGTTCACCCTGCAACACATGCACCGTCACAATGGTCTGGTTATCATCCGCTGTGGAAAAAATCTCCTTCTTGCTCACCGGAATGGTTGTGTTGCGCTCAATGAGTTTTGTGGTCACGCCACCCATGGTCTCGATACCCAGAGAGAGGGGAGTCACATCCAGCAGCAGCACATCGTTTACTTCACCGGAAAGTACGCCGGCTTGAATCGCTGCGCCGTCGGATACCACTTCATCGGGATTCACGCCTCGGTGAGGTTCTCTGCCGAAGATGGTCTTGGCTACATCACCGATGGCGGGCATACGTGTCATGCCGCCTACAAGAATCACTTCGTCAATATCGGATGCTGTGAGTCCGGCATCGGTTAAAGCCTTAAGGCAGGGTTCTTTCGTGCGCTCGATAAGACTTTCCGTAAGCTGCTCCAGCTTGGCTCGGGTCAGATTGATGGTCAAATGCTGCGGCCCGGCGGCATCCGCTGTGATGAACGGAAGATTGATTTCCGTCTGCGTGCTGGTGGATAGTTCGCACTTGGCTTTTTCGGCGGCTTCTTTCAGCCGCTGTAACGCCATCACGTCCTGCCGCAATTCGATGCCCTTTTCCTTCTTGAACTCTTCCGCGAGCCAATCGATAATGGTCTGGTCAAAGTCATCACCACCCAGATGCGTATCTCCGCTGGTACTCATCACTTCAAAACTGTCATCGCCAATAGCCAGGATAGACACGTCGAAGGTCCCGCCGCCCAAATCGTATACGGCGACTTTTTCTTCCTTCTTCTTATCCAGTCCATACGCCAGCGCGGCGGCAGTGGGTTCGTTGATGATACGCAGCACTTCCAGTCCCGCAATCGTCCCAGCATCTTTCGTGGCCTGCCGCTGAGAATCGTTGAAATATGCCGGGACGGTAATCACCGCCTGCGTGACGGGCTCGCCCAGAAACGCCTCCGCATCTTCTTTAAGTTTTTTCAGAACTAGCGCGGAAATTTCCGGGGGACGATACGTTTTACCACCCACTTCGATTTGGCAATCGCCGGAAGCGGACTCGCCCACTTTATACGGCACCAGCTTTTCTTCTGTGGCTACCTCGTCGTGATGACGCCCCATGAATCGCTTCACGGAAAATACTGTGTTTTCCGGATTGGTGATGGCCTGACGCTTAGCCGCAGCCCCTACCAATCGCTCGCCTTCTTTTGTGAAGGCCACTACAGATGGGGTGGTTCGGTTACCCTCGGCGTTGGTAATAACGGTAGGTTCGCCGCCTTCCAATACCGATACCACCGAGTTCGTTGTTCCTAAGTCAATTCCGATTACTTTACTCATAGCGTTCAATCTCCTTCTGTCTTGCAGATTTTTTTAAATTGCTCCATCGTCCCCATATTCATTGAATCGGGGGCATTACCAAATACATTGCAAGGGCAATGCCAACTTTAGAAATCTACTTAACATACTGATATATATATACTTATAGATTTTACAGAATTGAGTACGCCGTAGCAAAGTGAGGCGGGAACCCCACAGGTGTTTTAATATGAAACAATAGAATGACTCTCCATTTGAACAAAATAAGTGAATTTTTCCCGAAATGGTGTATTTTTAATGTCATAACTTCGACGGTTCATCTCTCTCTTAAACAGAGCCTTTTGGTTGAGAGTAGAAAATGGAGAATGGTATGTGGGGTTTTAAAACGAAAGATACTCAATTGGTTCGCCAGGTTCTGTCCGGCAGAACCCAGCGCTTTGATGAACTGGTTACCCGTCACCTTCCATCTGTTTATGCGGTAGCGCTATCCCGAAGTGGAAATCATGCGGACGCGGAAGATATCTCTCAAGAAGCATTCCTCCAGGCATATACCAAACTGGATACCCTGCGTGAACCGGGCAAGTTCGCCGGGTGGGTGTCCACCATCGCCCGGAACCGTGCCAATACATTGACCGCACGACATCAACGAGAGCGCGAGGTCTTACAAAATATTACATCCGAGACTGATCATGTTGTCACGGATAAAGCAGATGGGGAATTACAGGATCTCCTGCTGCTTAAACTGGACACTCTCGATGACACGCCCAGAGAAGTATTGCTGCTTCATTATTATTCCGGGAAGCCCACGAAGGAGATTGCCGACCTGCTGAATACCACGCAGGCGGCGGTGTTGAAACGATTGCAACGCGCCCGGGAAACGMTGGGTCATGAACTGATCCGCGAAGTGTCGCGTACTCAAGCTGACGCGCAAGCCTGGAGAGAGACGGCATCGAAAATCGCCAAGGGAGTAGCCGCTACTACGGCAGGTTGGCAGGTATCGGGTGTGGGCGCTGTGGGTATGGCAAGCGCAGGCGGGTTGATCGGGGTCAAGGCATTGGTCGCCGGGGCGGTCATCGCTGTTGCTGCATCCACCGCTATCGTTGTTGGAAGCGGAAAGGAGAATCAAGGTTCAGAAAATCTCAACGGCACGGCCTTGTCAGGCGCAAATGCTATCCTAGCATCCATGACAGACGATGCCGAAACATCCCAAGCCCAGGCTGTGTCGATTCCTCCCAAGGACTCGCTGGATGGTAGTAAAGAAACACTCGATTCATCAAGCACGGAATCTGACGCCACGCAAGCCCCAACAGAAAAATCAGATCCCGTTGTAAGCATTTATGAACTTGATGGCACGTTGTGGCGAACGGAACTTAATTTGCAGGGTACATGGTATCAAACATTCTTACAAATGACTGCTACTGGTAATAATTTTCAATTAGAGATACCCGGCGAAGGTGGATTCTCTTTTAAAGGGACTATGTCAGGAAACCAAGTAGAACTCACTATGTTCTATGACGAGCCAGAGAACCAGTCATTAGCCTTCGTAGGTACTATATTAGGGGAATTTGAACCAGGATTTGAAGTGTTCGAAGCTACTGGGCAACTAACTCATCCAGAGCCAATGTCTTTAGAGGCACGGTTCGAATTGATATCACCAGATGATCGTTCTCGAAAGGAGCTCATTGATAAATACACAGTTGAAGCCAAGGAATGGTTTTCGACAATACGCCGATATGTGGATGAAAAAGGGGAAATGCCGAGTGAGCTTGAAGATTTGGTAAAGGAGGGATATGTGCAAGAAGATGCCATCGCCAAATCGAAAATCCGCAACATACGATACTTCAAAAACAAGCGAATACATTCCTCGTCTATATTTTCGGACGATTTTCAAGGTCTTCCGTGGGATTTCAATGAGGATCCAGATTATTCCATACCTGACCAGATGCTCAATTATGAAAAGGAACTGCGGCGCCACATGATTGGTGTTCCCCCAAGCCATCGCATGCTGACTATTGAACATACGGATGTAAACATTATCTTTGACGTGGATTTTTATGGCGCAGCACATCGGCGCGTAGTAATGCCTAAACACGAAGACGAGGTTAAGAGGAAACAGAGAGAGTTGCGTAAATCCTGCGAAATTAATCTCATGCAGTTGGGCCTAACAATTAAAATGTTTGCGAATGAATTTCGCGGCGAATATATAGCACCAGGATTTGTCATGATGTATCCCGAATACATGTCGGATTGGAATATCCTTACCTGCCCCAGCCAAGCGTATGGAAAGGAAAGTTATACTATCGTCTATCCGGCATCGAAGAATGAGTATTGGCAGGAATTGTATGGGATGGTTACGGGTCGCGTTCCGCCAAACACGTATTCAGTTGGACGTGCCGTACCTATGGTAATAGAGACCCACGAATGCAGCGGGCTCAAGGGTCGCAATGTGCTGTATGTAGACGGGCATGTGGAATTTATCCCGGATGAAGAGTGGGAAGCCCGAATGGGATCGTGGCTGGCGCATAGTTACAAATAGTATCTAAATGCCTTTTCATAACCCTGAGACAGAAAGAATCGTCCTCGGGGTGAGGAGATTGCCTCACTTCACTTCGTTTCGTTCGCAATGACATCGTTTCGGTGTCATTGCAAGGACGGCGAAGCCGGACGTGGCAATCTGCTCACTCCGGCGACTACAAATCCACGGCGCGACATTTCGTGCCGATGAGAGATTGGGTGTGAATTCCTTTTCAGAAAGAGACCGAGAGGAAAAGGCTCGTCTCAGGTTTATGAAAAACTATTTAATATCGGCGTCTCTATTCCACTGCCTTCGCAACCAACACCGCCATGCTCTTCGGCAGCTCGATAGTCAGAGCCTGTTCGCGTCCCGCGTCGGACATCTTGGCCCAGGTCTTTTGCAGGATGCGGATGAGTTTGGGTTCGTCCATATCCTCCCGCTGGACAAACGCCTCCAGATGAAATTGGAGAAACACAAGAGCGGCGGCATCTTCCAGAGTCTGGGTGTCTGCATCTTTCCGTAGGTGTTTTTTGGAAAGGATCTTCTTCATACGGTCGATGGTAGCCCCATCGTATCCCACGGCCTGGAGTATTTCCCCCGCTTTATCGCCGTGATAGGTGTAGAGCATGGTACGCCATTGATGGTATCCCGCCTTGCCTTCCGGGTAATCGGTGCGAGGAAATTCCCAGCGACGGATATGCTGGGCGCGGGCCGCCAACAGCAGCGCATCCGATGCATCTGAATCCAGAACGCGCACCCACACATGCATGCGGCGACCGTAAATCCAGGCGACCGCTACCTCTTCGCCGTCATGTATTTCTCGATTAGGATCGGCGGCGTTGGCTTYRTCGATTCGSCGYARCGCTTCCTTTAATAGGTCAKCGGYCATCAAGGAGTCTCGGCRGCRGCTACAYCGATTCGGTATATCAACTCGTCCACYACTTCCACGCGYTCYGTRTCGGCGATGTAYGCGGCRTAAATTTTTTCCCGGGCTTTCGCTACGTTGTCACATGCCTTGCCTCGGGCGATGAGCTCTTTCAGACGCTCCGGCATGGGCCCCCAGTTGCCGCATTCCGCAAACTTGTCGCTGAGAAAAATAAACTTGGGAATGGCTTCACCGCCGTTGGTGAGAAAGCGCACAAACACATCAGGGTGCTCCTCCCGGGTGATGTACCTCACATTCAGGTTATCCGACAGATCGGACATTTTTTGCAGCACGGGGACATGGCGAATTACATCGGGGCACCAATCCTCGGCAATAGCAACGACATGGATGGGACGGGTGAGTGCCTTGAGTTGGATCTGAACATTCTCAGAGATAATTTGAGAATCGTAGAATTGCTGGAGGGCATCGACGTTTTGTTCCGATTCACCGGATTTCATCCAAGCAGCGAAATCCTTTCCGGAATCGTATACGGCTTGCCAGTCAGTTTGAATGAGATTAGGGGGTTTGGGCATGAGACCTCCAAGGTAAAAGATGAGATTGAAATAGGTAAAAAAGAACGCGAGTGTTGCCAATGACAAAACCAAATAGGATCGATGATGGGTAATGATAAAAAATATAAAGTTGTAAATTGCAATAATGAGAATCC
>NVWG01000183.1 GCA_002746185.1 Candidatus Hydrogenedentota bacterium | reverse complement strand
ATAACCGTCCACGGAAATGCCTCGGATACCAAACATCAAACGAAATCTTCCTAAAACAACGATATGAACACCGTGTTGCACTTAGTGCTTGAATCCAGCGACTTTATATCATTAAACCGAGTTGTCATCCCCTCTGATTCAGCTGGAGTACATTTTCCCTTTAACCCCAAATCCCTTACGAGTTATAAGAATTCTGTCTATTTCCTCTTTACTCAGAGGCCGTGTATTACCCAGCAAATGTGCCGTCAGCAATGTCTCCGCCGCATGCTCTATTTTTTCCATTTTAAAAAAAGCGTCCATCAAATCCGGCCCAACAGTGACGGCACCATGGCGATCCAGCAGCAACGCATCGCATTCACGAATAAGTTCCCGTATCACCATCCCTCCTTCTTTACTCGCAGGTGTAGCGTATTCCGTGGTAGGTATTCCACCCAGCACGAATACCACCTCCGGCAGCACCCAGTCCGCCATAGACATCCCGGCCAGCGTAAAACCCACGGCTTTGGGGGGATGAGCATGCACCACCGCGTTCACATCGGGACGCTCTTCATAAGCCGCCAAGTGGGTAAAGAATTCGGACGTAACTTTTCCATCACCGGAAATTTTATTCCCCTCCCCATCAGCAATCACCAAGTGGTCTGGCTCCATGAATCCTTTGGATACACCGCTGGGGGTGCAAAGATATCGATTCTCTTCCAGCCGAACAGTGATATTACCATCATTGGCAGACACCAGGTTCTTCGCATACATGCGCCGACCCACTTCACATATCAACTCGCGTATTTCCGATTCTGTCATCATACTTTACAAATCCCCAAAGTCAAATTAATAAAAATACTCACACCAGCCTGACTAATTTCCTTACCCTCTGAATCCTTTTTCGCCGACAAAATAGTGTAGTTTTATTTTATCTGAGTGCATTCGTAACATTCTTATTTTTATTCCTCAATACTCATTTTTCTTATTTCATTATCCGACAGACCATCACGGCTTACCAATTCATAATGCCGCTCATCAACTACTGATAAGTTAATAATTTCACTGCATTCATTTACAGATAACTCAAGAATTGCAACATCATTTTCAGTTAAAAACTGTAATGCGATTGGCTTGCATATGGCATTGGGATATCGAGTTTTACAAAATTCAATATCCTGCATAACTTGAACAATACCAAACCGATCCCCAGGTGATTTTGCTTGGCAAGGAATTACAAAATGAGTTCCTTTTTTACTAATACCTAAATAGATCTCGTCAATTTCAATTTGCCCAACATCTTTAATTGTTGTTCGTAAATGATTTTGAATTGAATAGCATGTAAGGCCAGAAAAAATATCAATCAACCTGTTATATCGCACTTTAGTGAGCAGAGCTTGCTCATCTGTGCCAGGCGCATAGCGTTTTACAATTTCTGGTGTGGCATCAGGTATCTTAACTCTATGGCGGTTGTTGGCAGGCTCTATTTTCCCAGGAGATGCCTGCCGAAATTCGTAGCTTCCAATACCTGTACCCGTAATAATCCATTCTGTTGGGCTAGCTACTTCAGATCTTATACTCTCAGGGAGCTCTTTTCTAAACCTATACGAATAGGGTATATCACCTAAATTTTTGATTCTATTTATATTTAGCTCATCACACGCTTTCGCTAGTTCTTCACGAGTAAAAGGCACTCTTATTGATCCTGTATGATAATTATCATGGAATACTTTTGATATTACTTGGTCGTATTTACTCACGCTACATCCTTATTTATTCGTTTTCGTTTTGGAATAACGTCATTTGGGACAGCCCAAAATTCTGATGCCTTTCCCATATTAAAGGTTAGATATGAACTATCAACTCTTTCAAGTGTTCGTATACTCAACTCAGCTTGATTAATACCTAATGATTTTATGATCTGATCACCAAGCACCTTTGATAATAGCGGTATTACTGCATTCCCAATTTCTCTAAATCCATGCCAAATAGTATTATGGAACTGAAACCAATCAGGAAAAACATGAAGGCGTGCAGCTTCTCGAACAGTAATACATCTTGATTTTTCATAATGTATAGGCCTTGGTGCCGTATATGCCCCTTTGTCACTAGCTGTTCCTGCACGTAGCGTATTACATTGTCCATCTCTCGACAACTTATAAAATCTGCTTATTCTTTCAACACACCCGGGATCTGTTTCACCAAATCTACTTATTGATTTTGCAGTGTGTCTAGAACYAATATGCCCGAATACAACTTYATCAATATCACGTTTGTGACATAAAGAAAACAAACCAGATGGTATAAGAGAATAGTTTTCTCTGAAATCAACATAATCTAGTTTTTCAGCAGAAATACCATAATCCTCACCAACATATGCAGAAAAACTTGCAAGATCCGATATAGCATCACCAACTGTTGTTACTTTTCCTAACTGTTGCTCAAACAAGGGATTTTTACTGTTTTTATAATCACAATGGGTTTCTTGTGGATAGTAAGCTTTTTTGACATCTTTCCGAGAACCTAAAATAATTAGCCTTTTCCTCTTTTGTGGTGCTCCATAAAGTGAGGCGTCGAGAATTTTAATAGGTTTTTCTATATGATAACCAACCGCTTCAAATTCACGAATCAATTCTTCTAAAAATTTTTTGTGCTTACCAGAAGCAATACCCGGAACATTCTCAAAAATAAAATATTTTGGCTTAATATCTTGGATTATCCGCAAGTATTCAAAAACCAAAGAATTACGAGGATCATCAAGTTGTCTTTTACCTATTTGAGAGAAGCCTTGGCATGGAGGGCCACCAGCTACTAAATCAACCTCTCCTTGATATCCTTTTTTTCTTACTTCTTTAAGTAAATCACTTGACTTTAGTTTAGATATATCTTTGCAAATGCTTGCAGTATAAGGGAAGTTAACATGGTGTACTATTGCATGAATAGCATCAAATTCTACAGTTGCAGCCACATCAAACCCTGCCGCCTCTAACCCCAACGACATACCACCACATCCAGAAAACAAATCAATCGCAATAGGGCGGTTCATTGTTTTACCTCTAAATTTGTCGAATTTAGCTGTTTTTCAACCATATGTAAAATTCTACACCTGATAAAATATAGCACTCCACATCCTCAGCAGCAAAAAGCAACACAAATTCTTCATTATGGTTTTCGAGTAGAAAATTAATACTGCTCAAAACTCTTTACTTAACACCTACCTCAGTATAACCATCCCACTAGACTAACACCATCATCTAGACCTACTCGTTTACCAATTCCTCCACATATCGACTATGCAATTGTACGGGATTTTGTGACCTGGATATAAGACGGGGATTCAGCTTCTCTACAAAGGATGAAAACCCATGGCAAAGCAGATCAATACCCTTCGTTCCTAATGTCGTAACGTGGCTACTTTACAACCATAGAGACATACTCGACCGAAACAATGACCACCTGGAGCTGCCCGGCTAAAATACAGGTGTACACCAATCCTGATATTTCGACACTTTACCTTGAACCACTTCGAAATACAGATCGCGAAGCTTTACCGAAATTTCTCCCGGCTCACCTGATCCTACCAGACGGCGATCCACGGAACGAACCGGAGCAACCTGCGCGCCCGTACCCGTAAAGAACAGTTCATCGCAAACATACAGCTCGGTACGGGATATGGGTCGTTCAACGACCTCCAGACCCAGCTCCGCACTCGCCAGCTCCATCACCGTGTTCCGGGTGATACCAATCAATATATCGGCGCTGGGAGGCGGCGTGATCAATTTCCCGTCCAGCACCATGAACAGATTCATGGCGCTTCCTTCCGCCACCGTACCGTCTTCACGCAAGACAATGGCTTCGTCAAAACCGTTCTGATCGGCTTCACTACGTGCCAGAGCCGAATTGACATAGCTCCCCGTAGACTTCACCCGGCTGGGAATCGCATTATCCGATAAACGTCGCCACGACGACACGGCTACATCCAGCCCCGAGTCAATATCTACATAGTCGCCCAGTTTGATAACCCAGCACGAAAACTTCGACTCAATACCGTTCAGCTTGGGACCAAGAGAATGTTCGCTTTTATACACAACAGGACGYATATACACATCTTCCCGAAAGCCGCTATCTTTCACCAACCGTGTACAGATGTTCACCAGCTCATCAAAGTCTTCAGGTATATCCATGAACATGACATTGCAATTACGAAGAAGACGATCAATGTGTTCTTTCAACCGAAAAATCCGAATATCATCATCATCCTTGGAATGATACCCGCGAATTCCCTCGAATACACCCGTCCCATAATTAAACGCATGGGTCAATATACTTACATTGGCATCCTCGATAGGCACATACTGCCCTTCGAAATACGCCATTTTTCCTGGTTCCATCAGTGCCATTCACTCACCTCCATCTATACTTCCATGTTGCTCATCATCCCGAAAACGCCTTGGCGTTTCTTCATAATCGATTCGAAATTGAAGGTATACTCTACCGCCTTTCCGCGAAAAGATTCAAACCTACAGTTCGTTATGCATATAATCGGTGACCGCATTGCACGACGAGGGCTGGGTTTGTATGATGCTGTCATTCAAATCAGGAAGGAATTCATTCATGTCCAACGGTTTACTAGAAGGAAAACGCGGTATCATTACCGGTGTCGCCAACGAAAAATCCATCGCCTGGGGCTGCGCTCAGGCTGCAGCCGCTCAAGGCGCACAACTGGCCTTCTCCTATTTAGGCGATGCACAGGAGAAGCGTGTCAAAAAGCTCATCGAAGCCATTCCCGGCAGCCTGTGCTTTCCCTGTGACGCGTCAGACGACGAATCCATCGACGCTTTCTTCACATCTATCAAAGCGGAATGGGACTCCATTGATTTCCTGGTGCATTCCATCGCCTATGCCGACAAAGAAGACCTGGCTGGACGCTTCGTGAACACATCCCGTAAAAACTACGCCATGGCCCTGGATATCTCAGCCTATACCCTCGTGGCCCTGGCCCGAGGCGCGGAACCTCTCATGCCCAACGGCGGGTCCATTGTCGCCATGACCTACTACGGCGCCGAAAAAGTTCTCCCCGGCTACAACGTCATGGGTGTTGCAAAAGCCGCGCTGGAAGCCTCCGCACGTTACCTGGCTTATGACTTGGGTACTCAAAATATCCGCGTCAACTGTATCTCCGCCGGCCCGGTGCGCACCCTGTCCTCCGCTGCCATATCCGGCTTCCGCAAAATGCTCAATGCCAACGCCGCCGTCGCGCCACTGCGACGCAACATCACCACCGCTGAAGTAGGTGCTACTACCGTCTACCTCCTGTCCGACCTGGCATCGGGGGTAACAGGCGAAACCCATCACGTTGATGCGGGCTATAACATATTAGGCATGTTCGGTGAGCTGGAATGATGTGCTCCACCTGTAGAATATGGACAGGCATCACAGAAGAAAAAACGTCATCCATCAAATGGGGTCTCATACTATGAATTTAGCACCACCAGTCTTTTATTCAAGACCACTCTTTATACAGTATCTTTCTGCAATACTAATTATAGGAGTCATGCTCTGCTCTCCATCCCTGTCCGCCCAGCAGCAACTACCGCTTTCGTTCGGCGCATTTGGCGATGGTCCATACAACGAAAATGAATGGCCCACCGTAGCGAAGCAAGTAGTCCAGGAGAGCAACGATCCGCGCACCGCATTCCTCGTTCATCTCGGGGATATTACCAAAGGCACAGCCACGCTGCCGGAATGGTATTACATGGGCGTGGCAGGTCTGCTGAAAATTTCCAAGAAACCTGTGTATGTGGTCATCGGGGACAACGAATGGAACGACTTGGTCAATCCGGATATCGGATGGCAGCTTTGGCGGAAACATTTTGAAGGCTTCCATCGAAACTTCGAAGGTACACACGATACGGTGACACAGGCTGCCCAGCCCGGCAACTTTGCCTTTGTGCAGAACAATGTCCTCATCATCGGCCTCAGTATCGTTGGCGGAAATGTGCACGACCAGGACGAGTGGACCCGACGACACGCCAACAACCTGGCTTGGGTGAACGAATGTCTCGATTTTTTCGGGGACGAGGTGCGCGCCGTAGTCGTTTGCGCTCAAGCTAATCCCTATAATAAAGAAAATCACGGCGATTTCTTCGATCCCTTCGTCGAACGCGTGGTGGCATACGAAAAACCCGTGCTTTACCTCCACGGCGATGGCCATAACTACGAACACCAAGCACCATGGCGCGCCCCAAACCTGGTTCGCGTACAAATAGACAGTATCGGCAAGAATCCTCCACTGCTCGTTACCGTAACCCTGGACCCCGATGAACCATTCATTTTCAATCGCAACAGWACGACACCCGCTTCGGAGTCGATAGCGGAATCATCCCGCAAAAAAGATTCATCGCACCGCACCCGGAAATCTCCCGCTGCAGCGAACAAGTAGATAAAACAAGATACCTGACAAAAAACCAAACCACTTTTAACCGCAGATTATGGAAAACCGTTGTGCCGGGGTCTCAAGACCCAGGCACTACCCCGACCCGGMACGGGTCTTCCATGAGAAGGTCATGTCAAATTTATTAACTGCCGTGGCAGTTATTCCGTTGCTTCCCAGTTTTTGCCTATTTTATTGTTGATTATATTTTTCGTTATGAATTCCTTTTCTGGGTGATTTTCGGTCTTTTGCCGTACGCCGTGCTTCCATTCGCACTCTGGGTGAACCGCTCTGGGTTCGGTGCATGATGTGGTCCGACGCGTTCGGATGCTGCTATCTCCATATCGGTTTCTGGAGCGGTTGCTCACGGAACCTGACCCGTTCTCGCAGTCATCCAGACTCGGCGTGTTTCGGCGGTGTACCGAAAACGTGTATGTAAATGGGTGTGTGTCATGGGGGCTTCGTTATGTACTCTCTTCTTTCAAAGCGTGGTTGGGAAAGGGTTCATAGAGCATCCCCGTGGTCCACAGTCGATGCAGTATCACGGCCAACTTGCGTGCCACCGCCACCACGGCACGTCGTTTCGCATTGGCGCCGCCCCGCTCGGCCAGGCGCAGTCCCCATTGCTTCAGCTCCGAGTCCACGCCAAAGGGACCCAGAATATACTGGGCACACCCCACCAGCAGTTTGCGCAGATACGTGTTCCCCGCTTTGGTGATGCGCAGCTGCTTGTCCGTATCCCCCGACTGGTCGCGGCGCGGAGTCAGCCCGAGAAAAGCGGGGACG
>NVWG01000182.1 GCA_002746185.1 Candidatus Hydrogenedentota bacterium | reverse complement strand
AACGTAAATTTTAGTTTCAGCGAGGTGCGTATCGGCGTTATCCCCGCCATGATCGCCGTGGTGTGTTTACCCAAACTGGGAACCCATCACGGCATGAAACTTTTTCTCACAGGCGAACGTTTCACCGCCGCCCAGGCAGTGGACATGGGCTTCATACACCGTGCCGTACCTGCTGATAAACTGGAGGCAGCCGTCCAGGAAGAAATCGACATGATTTCTCTCGGAGGCCCCATCGCCATCGCCGAAGCCAAGAAGCTGGTGCGACGCGTCCCCCAACTCTCCCGCGAAGAAGGATTCGCCGAAACCCAGCCCTGGAGCGCGAAGTTGTTTGCGGCGGAAGAAGGCGCAGAAGGTATGGCGGCTTTCCGCGAAAAACGAAAACCGAATTGGGTGAAGGAGTAGAGCTTTTCTGGCCGAAGATTACGTTGATTTACGCAGATGTTTTTTGATCGTAGATGTTTTCAGCCACGGATTTTCACAGATCAATACGGATCAATCCTAATTCGTAGGGGCGGTTCGCGAACCGCCCTATCACCAAAACACAGTCGATAGCGACTGTGCCACAAAAAACTCATCTCGCTGTGAAGGGGCTCCGCTCTTCACTCTTAGTGACCCTTCAGCCCTATCTCCCCATGCCCCCTCCGTTGTCCGGGGTGTCTCCCCTAAATCTGCGGTTCAACAACACAGTTCACGGGATCGAGCGTTCCCAAAAAATCGTAAAAGGGTCTTGGTAAAACTCTTTAAAATCCTCTGCGGAAGCATGCCCAGGGTACGGCGCAAAGAAGTGGCCGGGATGTGCATTGCGCCACACGAGCACGTAGGAAATATTCCGTGCGATGGGATCGTTTTTGATGGGGTTCAGGATGACCCGGGTAAACCAGTCCGGCGTGATAATTTTCTCTAGTCCCGTTTCGGACAGTGCAGCGATTTTCCCTCTGGAACGCGCCTCGGTGACGATGAGTCGAAGCCGAACCAGCATCTCCTCGATTTCCTTCGGATTCTCACCGTGAATATAATTGTCCAGAGCAAGAACATCCACATACGCATCGCCAGGATACCGCTCGAAATATTCCTCTTTATTCTTCACCTTGTCCGGTGAATACGCATAAAGGAATTGATGCACCCCTTTCTCATCCCGAAGATAGTCCACTGTGAATCGCCACAGCGCAACGTACTCTTGGGTCGTACAGAAGTCCCGTCCCCACCAGAACCAGCTTCCCGTGTGTTCATGAAAGGGACGAAAAATAATCGGAATGGGGCGACCATCCTTATCTTTCAACGTCAGCGTAAACGCCGCAAGTCGATCCAGGGTCTGAGTATAGTGCTCATGCTTATCTCCTCCCGGCAAGATAGCCGCAACGGCTGGTGTCATATCGTAGAAGTTCTCTCCTGTAACGGGATTAAACAAGTGCCACGAAAACGTATTGATGCCGCCCCGCGCATGAGCCGCAATGATATGGCTCCGATACAGCTCTTCGGACCCCTCGCCCAGATCTCCCGAGGGCCAACGCGCCATGTCCCAGCCATAAACCGCTGGATACGACCCTGTAACACTGGCTACATCCGACCGCTCTGTATCATCCGGTCCCGACGATTTCCAGCCCACCCCATACAACGTGACATCCTGATGCCCGAACCGCAGCCCTGCCCCCATCTCCCCACGCAGCAGGTCGAACAACGCCCGAGTTTCCGTTGTAGCTTCAGAATCAATGGGCTGCTGTCCCGCAGCCGAAATACCCACAAGCAACATCACGACAACAAGCACGATTTTTGTATGTTTCAACGCCAGTCTCATACTCACGAGAGCATACCCCAAAACCATCACAGCAGTCATCTTGTATCTTCAGTTCGGGGCAAGGGCATCTTGGGGTTGTTGAAAAAGTCTCGTTGCGAAACCGATGATAGCGAGACGAATTTCCTATTAGGTGGTTCATCAAAAAATGGGACAGGCACGTCTACATTCGTACCTCACTTCGCTTGTGTCAGTCCCTATTTTTGACGTGCATTCGGATTAGTGAACACAGGCGTTCCGCCTGTGATTTAATTGACCTCATGGGCGAGACGCCCCGTGGTGGTGAGGATAGCCGGGGCGGGAGGATAATCTCCCGTGGGAGGGAGGGTAATCCCGTGGTGGAGAGAATAGCCGTGGCGGGAGGATAATCCCCCGTGGCGGGGAGGATAGCCGGGGCGGATTGGTGCGGCGGCTTTTTCAAGAGCCCCATCTTGCCCATGCTTGATTTAACTCATGGTCGTATAAAGAAAAAGGGCGAACCCGAAGGTTCGCCCGAATACTTCCTACTACTGCTGGGTCAGTCGGTATCTTCCTTCGGGGCATCATCGTATACATATTCAAAAATGCCGAACATCATCTCGTCGGTGGTCTGCACTCCGAATCCTACGCCCCGGGTAGGGTCAGGATTGTGCGGGTTGTCCTCTGAATTATCATAGTGTGCCATAATTTCTACTTCGGTCCCGGCAGGTAGGGAAATAGGCTCTTTGGGATAGTAAAACAACTGCCAGTTAAAGTCATATTTCGGTACGTTTAATAGAATCTGCTCCCGTCCGTCCGGGAACTTGGCGGTAAATCGCATGTCCTTACCACGCAAATGCATGTGCGGGAAGAAAGAGATGACTTTGATGTCGTCTTCCACGTACCACGAATCCACTTCCCGATGATTACTTGCTCCGGCAGGAATGTAGAGACTGAAACTGCCGCCTATAGTCGCCGTAATTTCGTTTTTCAATTCCCCTTCGCCGAAATACAGACCTACTCGGGTCTGATCCACCGCCTTTGTGCCGCTGGGGTGATAGTGCATGTTCGTCATGAATCGCTGGTCTTTGGTAATCACGCGCCCCATACCTTCGGGATACACATTGGGCGCAGTGCCTACAGCCCACGTCCCCAACACGTCGAACGAGCCCATACCGCCACCGCCGAATCCGTTCATAAAAATAACAACGTGGTGAGCTACTTCTAAATTGCTGGGTCGAATTTCGATAGCTTGTACCCATCGATCTTCATCCAGACCCGCTTTGAAACTCAAATTTGGAAAATAGTCATCACCTTCAGCAGGGACATTCACTACGGGCAATTCAATCACATGATCCGGCACCCCATGCTGCCAGCCCGATGTAAATTTCGGAGGCTCTGGTGCGTCTTTCGGATTGCCCTGCTTGGCTCCCTGATTCACCCATTTCACAATAGTCGCAATTTCTTTCTCCGACAACGTGGGGTCATTCGAAAACGTGCCGTGTTCCGGGTCTGCAAACCACGGCGGCATCTGCTTGGTACTGACTTTTTCTTTGATAGACTTGGCCCAGGGACGCGTTTCCTGATAACTGCGCAGCGACATGGGCGCTACTTCCCCGGGACGATGGCAGGTAATGCAGTTCTTGTAAAGAATGGGGGCTACGTCTTTAGAGTAGGTGATTTTTTCCGCGAAAGACGGACCTGCGACGATAGCCAAAGCGACTATCAAGAATCGAATAATATATTTGGACATTTCCAGTGAACTCCTGCTCAAATTCCAAGTGTCATTTTCAGCAGTTTACACGAATTACTTGTATTCTACAAATTTTACGGCTTCGCTATAAGCCGTTGCAGGAGAACWCGTTTAAACTCTGGCAAGGGCTTATAACAATAAATCAGCTCACCCTTTTCCTGTTCCTTGACCAGCAGATACGGCTTGGTCCGGTCTGACCCTTCTCGCGCCAGATCATCCGGCCCCTCTTCAATCCAAGCCTCCACGTTCATGTACTCAATCAATTCTGGATGGGTCAACCACGCCAGTGCCAATGTATCGAAGGGAGTGAACCCGTCCACATCATTATTTTTCTTCCACGCGGCGATCCAACTTTTCGCCGTCTCTGCGATCCACGCACCTGTAGGTGACGATCCCCGCAGATAATCCAAATCCGCCTGACGCAGCCACACATGGGAAGACACCTCCCACGGTGCCATGACAATCTTCACGCCGTTATCCAAAAGGAGCTGCATCGCCGCCGGATCATGTTCGAAATTGAAATCAGGAAAATAGCGAGTGCTTTCCGGTACCGCTGCAAAGTGCTGCCCCGGACGACGCCCCGCAACAATCACCATAGACAAAATTCGCTCGTTCAATTCCGGATACGCTTGCAGCAATGTCCCCACGTTCGTCAGGGGGCCCGCCGCAATAATATGCATAGGCTTTTCACGCAGCGCGTCGGCCATCGCTTCTACTGCTTCCGTTTTCTTCCCCAAATCTTTTTTCGAGGACGCCCCGGGATACACCTTCAATCCCTGCGGACCAAACTGTCTCACGATCTGCTGCGTCATGGGATAGCCGTGGCTGTGAGGCGAATTCCCGAATACACAACTCACGCCCCGTATCGTCACTTCCGGCGAATGGAAGGCCTGAATCAGCATGACCGCGTCATCCACGTCCCGCTCTTTCATCCCTGCACCCACGTCCACGTCCATCCACACGTCAATTTGGGAGTACGCCGGCAGCGTCGTGAAAACCACTAGCGCAAATGCGAATATGAATCGAATGACCATAACACCTCTATTTCACCTGTAATCATGGCATGTCGTGATTTTTCCAGTAGACGCGATCGAGTCCCGTCGCTCACCGGAATAGGAAGCTGTGCCACACCCAGCAACCGACGCATAATCTCCACCGCCGCATAGCGAACCGTTAACGCTGAATCAAAAACCCCGCTATACGCGCCGATCAATTCCTTGAACACCGACTCATCCTGATCGGCCAGACATATATGGGCCAACCACACGCCCAGATCAAATTCCGGGTCGCCATAAAAGCAAAACTCTGGATCGATAACCTTTACTCCGCCGTCATGATACAGCCAGCTTCCCGGAAAAAAATCGCCATGAAGCAAACACGGACCATCAGCGAGATATCGATCCCCCATTTTCCGTACCCACTCCATATACTCCGCATCGTCGCGCAGCTTATCAGCCATCTCCGACAACCCCGGTTCAAATGCATCCACATCCAATCCATTATCCGTCGCTAGGGGTATCACAAAAATATGCTCATAGTTCAACGCGCGCATTTCCCGATTCGCAAATGCCGGATCGGGTTCACTTCGCGTACCAGCGTGCAGGGTACTCAGGTACTTGGCCAGAGCCGCGATTTCAGGTTCATGCAGCGCGGCATCGGCATACAAATCCGTATAGTCCGCCGCTTCCCCCAAATCCTCCAACAGGAGAAGCTTCGCATCCCCGTCGGCCGCCAGTAATTTCGGCATGTGATCCGCCACTGCGGGCAGCACCTGAACACGCTCATAAAAACGCTGCTCGAATAGACAACGATCCCACGGCGCGGGGATCGTGTCGTACTTTTCCACCCAGGGCCGAGCCTGTTTAAGAATGACCGACCGTAGATTCGTTACCACGCGCAGGGTCAGGTTCATATTCCCTTCCCCTGCCTTATCGCACGTAACAATACGTTCGCCCGATTCCAGCCAGCCCAGCGCATTCAGACACGTCGAAATACCATCCACATCCGCGGCTTCCAACCAGGGAAACTCGGGATTATCCGCTATATGAGATTCGCGTAATGTCATATCAACTTCGAGAACAACAAATTGGGAGAGAATTATTCCTCATCTAGGTCAACACCGTCATGTGCTCAAGGGCGAATTCTACGATTTCCTCTTCCCGGCCTTCCTTCACTTTATTGGCCCAGGCCGGATCGGACAACAGGGCACGCCCAACTGCCACCAGCTCAAATTCATCCGCTTCCATCCTATCGATGAGTGCCGAGATATCCGTCGTATGTGCTTCTTTGCCAGCATAAGATTTTAGGAAATCCGAATCCAGCCCCACACTGCCCACGGTCATGGAAGGCTTACCCGTAATCTTCTTGGTCCAACCCGCCAAATTCAAATTGGAACCTTCAAACTCCGGATCGTTAAATCGTCGCGTACTGCAATGGAAAATATCCACGCCCGCGTTGCTCAACGGCATGAGGAATTTCTCCAACTCCTCCGGGGTCTTCGCCATCTTGTGATTATAGTCTCCCTGCTTCCACTGGGAGAATCGGAACACGATAGGAAAGTCATCCGGCACATTCGCTCGCATAGCCTCCACTATCTCCACAGCAAACTTAGTCCGCGCAGCCAGATCCCCGCCGTATTCATCGTCGCGCTGGTTCGTCACTTCCCAGAAAAACTGATCTATCAGATAACTGTGCGCACCGTGAATTTCCAGACCGTCGAATCCAATCTCATACGCATCTTTCGCTGACTGACCATACGCCGCCACGCACGCCGCGATATCTTCCTTGGTCATCGCCACCGGAGCCTGCGCGTCCTCTTTTTTTGCCAGAGAAGGATGCACTACTGCGGACGGGCCCATGCTCGGCTCGTCGGGATTCGGTCCCACGCCGGGTTGACGTATGCTGCCTACATGCCAGATCTGCGGGATRATGTATCCCCCCGCCTCATGCACCGCATCCACCACCTTCTTCCATCCCGCCAACGCATCATCACCATAAAACGACGGTACATCAGGATACCCGTGCGCCCCTTTGAAATTCGGCGGCGTACCTTCCGTAATAATAAGTCCCACACCGCCTTCCGCGCGACGACGGTAATACGCCACCACCTCGTCGTTCGGCACGTTGCCCGGACACTTTGTCCGCGTCATGGGCGCCATAGCGATGCGATTCGGCAGGGTCACCTTGCCGAACGGATACGGTTTAAACAATACATCAACATTCGTAGCAGTAGCTTCACTCATGACAATACCTCTCCAATATTTCCCAAGCCAAAATTAACATCAACAAAAAATTATCTATACGTCAACAGCTCCGGGTCCGTYAAATGCGRAATCGCATTAAACGCATCCAAAGCAATACGATTCTTACTAAACGTAAACTCCGTCACCGAAGAATTATGCACACGCCAATTCAGCTCCGCCGCCTTAATCTCCGGCGCCTCCAGCGCCGTCTGTACACTCACCCCCACCGGACCACCCGACGAAAATACCGCCACCGTCCGACCACTCCCCTCCTTACCCATAATATCCTTCAACGCACCACGCACCCCCCCCGAAAAATCCTTCCACCTGGGAATCGTATCAATCGTGTACGCCTCAGCAATCCACTTCGCCATCACCGATTCCAACAGCCGATGAAACGTGCGATACTTCTCACGCCCCTCGGTCGCCCCCCGAAAATCCTCTTCCAACACCCGCATACCCTCATCCGACTCCATCAAATGCGGCAGCAACTTCTCCATCAACGCATCCGCCGGATACTCATTCAACCCCTCATACACCACC
>NVWG01000006.1 GCA_002746185.1 Candidatus Hydrogenedentota bacterium | reverse complement strand
CGTCATCGATGCCCCGACCGATAACTTGCGGCATTGGAACTTCAGGCGGAATACGATCAATATTGGCACGAATCCTCTCGTGAATTCGTAGGATTGCGTCATCGGCATCTGTGCCCACCATGAAACGGGCCGTTACGACGGCGCCATCATCACGGCTCTGACTGTAAACGTGCTCGACTTCCGGGATCGCCTTGACGACCGGAGCGGCCTCGGAGCTGATTGTCGATGCGGCGGGATTCGTGGCGTTCTGTGCCCACAATAGCCAAGCCGCCATGTTCGCGTRCCCCTTCGGCCAATTTAATGTCGGTTCCACGTCCAGCCATGTTGGTGGCAATGGTGATGGCACCGGGTTTACCTGCGGAGGCGATGATGCTGGCCTCGCGCTCGTGCTGTTTGGCGTTAAGGACCTGATGTCCTTCCAGGCCTTTTTTGTCCAGCAACTTAGCCAGCATCTCGGATTTTTCAATGGAGACGGTACCGACGAGGATAGGACGTTTGGTTTTGTGGATCTCGGCGATTTCTTCCACCACGTATTTAAATTTACCTTCCTCGGTGGAGAAAATCAGATCGGTCTGGTCATCGCGCACCAGGGGCAGGTTGGGATCAATGGCGAATACTTCCAGTTGATAGGTGCTGGCGAATTCCATCGCTTCGGTCATGGCGGTACCAGTCATGCCTGCCAGTTTACTATAGAGTTTAAAGAAATTTTGGTAGGACACGCTGGCTACGGTCTGGGTTTCAAATTGCACCGGGACGCGTTCTTTAGCTTCGATGGCCTGGTGGAGACCGTCGCCGTAGCGTCTGCCTTCCTGAAGGCGACCCGTGAATTCGTCGACGATGATCACTTCGTTGTTCTGAACCATATATTCGTCATCGCATTTGTAGAAATTGTGGGCCTTGAGTCCCTGTTCGATCATGTGGACGATGCCCAAGGAATCGTCGGCGTATAGATTATCCACTCCCATGAGCCGCTCGGCTTCGGTCATGCCGTCTTCCGTCAGGCTGGCGTAATTCCCCTTTTCTTCCAGTTCGTAATGTTCTTCTTTCTTCAATTTCCGAATCGCTTCGTCTACTTTGAAGTACAGATCGGTGCTTTTTTCCGGGCGACCAGAAATTATAAGAGGAGTACGTGCTTCGTCAATGAGTATGGAGTCCACTTCATCCACGATAGCGTAGTTCAGTTCTCGCTGCATACGCATTTCGGTGCGGAGGACCATGTTGTCCCGCAGGTAATCGAAGCCGTATTCGTTATTGGTGCCGTAGGTGATGTCGCAACGGTAGTTGAATTGTTTCTCGAAGGTATCCATGCCGTGCTGAATGAGGCCGACTGTTAGGCCGAGAAATTCGAAAATGGGTCCCATCCACTGACTGTCGCGTCGGGCCAGATAATCGTTTACCGTGACCAGATGAACCCCTCGTCCTTCCAGGGCATTCAGATACAAGGGCATGGTGGCAACGAGGGTCTTCCCCTCCCCGGTCATCATTTCGGCGATGTCGCCTTTATGGAGTACGACGGCACCGTAGAGCTGTACGTCGTGGGGGCGCAGACCGATAACGCGCTTTGCCGTTTCGCGAACGGTGGCGAATGACTCGGGCAGCAGATCGTCCAGGGTTTCCCCGTCTGCGAGACGCTGTTTGAAGAGTCGGGTCTGGCCACGGAGAGTATCATTGCTCATGGCAGCCAGTTTCGGCTCCAGACGGGCGATTTCTTCCAGAAGGGGTTTGTGTCGTTTGAAATCGCGATCTTTGGTAGTACCCAGAACGCGTTGTAGTAAGTTCGTTCCCAGCATGGGAATATGGTCTCCGTATTGTGCTTCGTGTTACACTGCGAAAGTAGCCCATGATAGCAAAAGAATAGTGGGCGGTACCAATTTGGGGGACACGTTTCTATTGGTTTCCAAGGACTCAGGCTCGGGTAATGCTGTCGGATTTGGAACGGTGCCGGTACGTATTTTCTATAGCGTGACGCTTTTTCTGTCCGCTATGCTCGTGGGGGGCTTTGCTCGCACCGCGCTAACTGACTTGGGTTTTGTTCCCAATGTGCAGTCGGGTCTGCTCATCTTCGCGGCAGCTGCGGTGTTGTATATTGGTCTGGAATTCATGCTATTCGGCGGTYTKCGKCTSGTRYGGCCCACACGTTCCTTGGCAACGTATCTTTGCGAGATYGTTTCSCATTCCTTTKCACTTGTGCTGATCCCGTATATGCTGCACTGGAATCCTGCATGGCCTCATCCCGCTTTGGAACGTCTGGAGATTTTTATTTATTTAGGGGCATTTGCGGCTCCACACTTGTTTCTGAAAATGGCTACGTTTTATGGATCGTTGGAAGGGGCACCGGATTCGCGCCGCGAAGGATGGGTTCTGGCAGGGTTGTCGGTTATCGCTATCGGATGCAGTTATTTTGCTGTACAAGCCTGGTTGGGTGTAATCGATGATGCTCGGGTGACGGCTTCGGAGACGGTGGAGGCGCATCGAGCTGGCTACACCGTGGCCATGGCGCGATCCATGCAGGAAGGGGCAACGCTGGTCAGGTCGGTGGAGCCTACGGAGGGAATTTCTCTCACGTCACGGTGGAGTGTGCCTGCGGACAGTTCGGTGGAGCGGGTGTATGMCACGGTTACYATGGAGGGKCGYGATACCAAGGTTTATGAATCWTCGACCAAGGTRTCTCCRGGGTCCTGGGGCGAGATTCGAGTGCCYAATAAATTTGTACCGGAGGATATTTTTCGATACAGCATACGATGGACCCGGTCGCGAGAACCGAATTGGCAGCGCATCATGGGACTGCGTCCTATCGTGTATACCTTGCCGGATCGCCCCGGTGAGCCTGCGCCTCCTGCATTGACGGCGATAATGTCGGGACCTTTCGTGCATAAGGAACGTCCTGCCGGGCGCGCGCCGAATATCGTGATGATTATTATAGACGGGCTGGCGGTGAATCACTTGGGGTTGATGGGGTATGAACGGAACGTAACGCCTTCCATAGACCGCGTAGGGTACACGGGGTTGTCGTTTGCGAATGCCCAGTCTCCATCGCGGGAGCCGCTCCCTATGATGTTATCGATACTGAGTGCGGGGCAACGATCCTCTTCGCTGGAATCGGCGATGACGCTGCCGGAAATGCTCCGTGAAGCGGGATATGTTACGGCGGCATTTACCGAGGGTGAAGCGCAGGATCAGTCGGATCTACTTTACGGGGATGGGATGGAGTCGGGGTTTGAAGTGTTCGATGCTTCGTATACGGGCTACTCTGAGGATACGGTGGAGAAGGCGCGGGCGTGGATTGCCAATCATCGRCAGGTGGCCTTTTTTGTGATGATACGGTTGCGGGGTCTGGAGAAGGTGGGACCGAATAATCGATATGAAGCGGTGTATCCCGAGTCAGGCACGGCGCGGGACAAGGATCATTATGACAATGCGCTGACGTTCCTGGACCGTCAAGTGGGATCGCTGCTGAAATATATTAGGGATAGGAAAATCGGTAAGACTACGGCAGTCGTGATTACCGCTCCTTATGGCAACACGTTTTCGTTGGGCGAGAGCGCTCGGCATATTGGCCGGAGTGAGCGGGTTCCGTTGATCATCAATGCGCCGGGAATCCGTAAAGGCAGATTGCCCCGCACCGTATCGCTGAACGACGTAGCCGTGAGTCTGGGGAATCTGGCAGGAGTGCGTTTTCCTGCGACTGTGTCGAGTACAGGGTTGTACTAAAATGTTTTCGTAATGCTGAGACAAATGAGTACGCAGTGGTGGTTTCTTTCATCGAGAGGAGTCCTCGGCATTATGAGATTGCCGCACTTCACTTCGTTTCGTTCGCAATGACATTTTTCCATGTCATTGCGAGAAAGGCGAAGCCTGACGCGGCAATCTGATCACTCCTGCGCCTCTAAACTAACATCGTAAACTCCATGTCGACAATATAACTACACCGGGTCGAGAAACCTACTGCGACCGCAACCAAGCTATGGAAACGCGAATTATTTTTGTTCGATTGAGTCCTCCTACGATTTCGTCCCCGGCGCAGTAGGCGAGCAGGATATGATCGCCTACTCGCTCCATAGCCGTGTAGCAGTACCATCCTTTGGGATTATCCTCCAGCGTCTTGAATCGATTCCAGGTGATGCCGTTATCACTTGAAAGTGCCGTCATTAGGGGTGTGCGCTTCTTCTTCAGTTTAGGGTCAATACCGTCGTGATTGTTCCAGACCATCAATAACTCACCGGAATCATCAAGCTGCTCGAAGGTTGCTGGGGATACGGGTGAAAGGATATTGGTGGACTCGACGGTCGACCATGTGATGCCGTTGTCTTTGGAATAAGACCGCATTTGGCTGCCCTGATCGGTTCGGCACAGCATCATCAGATGTCCGTCGCTGAGCGCAACAATACCGGGTTCCTGTAGACCGCGGAAACTCCCGACTGGTGCTTCGAGGATCGTGGTCGAGCGTTTCCAGGTCAACCCATTGTCGTCGGAGTGATAGCTCATGGCTTTGCCCCGGTTGACGAATTTCGTACCCAGACTATGAAGCGCTGCGGGGATAAGGAGTCGTCCGGAGGGCAGCTGCACTACGCGGTCGTTGTTCACTACGTAATAACCGTCGTCGGGGATACACCGAATCGGATCGCTCCAGGTTTCCGCTTCGTCGGTGGAATACCTCAGATACGGGATGCAGTCCAATGTGCTGTTTTTGCGTAGGTAGAACAGTGCGATTCTGCCGTCCTGAAGGCGCAGTAGTGACACCGACATGACATTCATATCGCCTTCCCCGTCCAGAATAACCTCATCAGTATCGCTCCAGGTGAGGCCGCGGTCATGAGAAACACGTCCCGCCAGAATCGCCCTGTCGTGATCGCCTCCCCCACCTGAGAAACGTGTGTAGACGAAGAGAATACGCCCGTCATTAAGCTGGATAAAGTCGCCTTCCGAATTCCGCGGATTGCCCGATCCCGGATTAAGCGTCAATACCGTCTCGAATCCGTTAGCAAGAACAGGGCCCAAGCCCCACATGGCAACACACACTATAAACGCAATCATTTAGATACTCCTTGGTTAGATTTCAGCGTACATCACATTATCACAATCGGTACACCTCGGATTTTATAAGTAGTTACTGTCCCTATTTATAACAAGTTAATAAATAGGGACAGTAACTACTTATAGGGTTTCGTTTTTTTGTGATTGTCATTTAGAATATTTTAGATATCTTCCAGCGTGATTTTATCGTATACCGTAACGCCGTTACCGGAGACTTTGATTTTTATGGGTGATGTGGGTGGGAGGCCTGTGAAGCGGAAGATTACTTGGGCTTGACCGAAGGCGGGGATGAGGGTTTGGCGACGGTGGGGATGGATTTCGGTGGTGTAGTCGGGGTTGAGTTCGGCCCAGTATTCGGGGTGGGATGTGATGTCTACGGTGGCGGATACGGGGAGTCCTCCGGTGTTGATGACGGTGACGCGCACTTCGTCGCGACGTTGTACGGCTTGGATTTGTAAGGGGGCTTCATCCAGGGTCAACACGGCTTGCACGGTGTATCCACGGGCATCGGTCTGAGCGAGTATTCCGCCTCGGGAGTTGTCTGCGGTGGTGGCGATGACGGTGAGAGGGACGATTTTATGTCCTCCGGCGGGCAGGGTGTAATCTATCTGGCCTGGGGATACGTGCCAGCCCGGGGATGCCTGTAGAACGACGGTGCCGGACAGGGCTTCTTCCGGGTCGGGATTGGTGATGGTGAGGGTTTTCGTTTGGTCATCCCGGGTCAGGTCGCCTTGCAGGTCCAGGTGTACGGCAAATGCAGATGACGGTGCGGCTCCTGCGTGATGTTCCCAATACGCTGCGTGGGTTGGGTTGTGGGATGGGGATTCGGCGGGTGGTGATACGCGGGAGCCGGGCTTTGATGCGGGGTGGATTCGCATGGTGTGGATGCCCCATGGTTGGGCAATGAAACGGAAGGAATTGGGTGTTGATTCCAGTCTCTCGTCCGGGGCTTCGAGTGTGGATGCGGCGGACACGTTTCGGATGGGTGAACTGAAGCGAGCGGTTATTTCCTGGGGACGGCGCGTGGGGTTGTAGCCTCGGAGAATCCATTGTCCAGTAGGCGGTGTATGTTGACGGGTGAGTTGATGAAGGGTGTCCATGGCTGGTTTGAGTGCCGTCACGATGAATCCGGTAGGTGTGGCGGCAATAAAACTCTGGGATGATGGCAAGGGTCCCAGGTGCAGGTCCGTTTGTCGGGCTTCCAGCGGTGTGTTGTAGGCGAATGCTGATCTGGCATTCCAGGCCGATGACTGTTTGGGACGATGCAGTGTGAGGGCATAATCGAAATGGATGGATTGGATTGTGGTGTCAGGCGCAGGTTGATGAATCAGATAGATGAGTGCGGAATTATCTTGTCCGACGAGGGCTGCGCCGTGGTGTAGGATGGTTATGCCGTTCGACTCGGCTTTTGATTCATCCTGGGCACCTAGCGGGACGGTATTTTCCCTGAGCATGGCGCTGAATCGTTGTACGGTGCTTTCGGTTCGGCTTGATGTGGGACCAGCGAGAAGTACAGTGGGTACTTCGCGGCCTTCGATGAGATCTTTGTCTAGGAAGTAGTATGGGGTGGCCTGTTCTATGGATTGCTCCATTTCGATTCGGAGTTTATCAGATATTTGTTCCAACAAATTTTGAGTGGATTCGTTCTCTTCGACATTACCTATGAGCACACGCAGGGTATTCCCTTTCTCAAACGGGGCTGTCTCGCTGGTGAAGGGTGTGCGGTCCGTCCATAGCGCCGACAAGGTGACCGGGTCTGAGGCTAACAGCTGAGCCGGAAGTCCCAGGGAGGTGAATTCAGTCACCAGATCGTTGGCCCATTCGATATGAACAGGCTCCGATCCGTATACCATGATGGCAGGATGGAGCGGGATGTTGGTTGGTTCGGTGTATATTTTCTGTGCCGGGGAAATGGAAGTGAATCGAAATGATGAAACAGTTTGGATCAATGATTTAGTCGAATTCAGAGAACCTGAAACAGTATCGTTTCCTGGAAACAGCTCCCCGAATCGTTCTCCGGTGGTCAAGCTGTGGTCTTTTGGTATGCCTTGAAAGCGCAGGGCGAAGGCTCGCCCTGACGTGTCGCCTTCAAAATGAATGGAAGCATATAGGGTGTCTACGCCTCGGTATAAAGTAAACTCTTGTTTAAGGGTTCCGCCGAGGAAAGTCTGGGTCAGGGTAGCGCGTTGGAGGAGGTCAGTTGTTACAACACGAATGTCGGCAGGACTATCCAAAGCTGACGTTATATCATCTGTGAGGATTGGATCGGCTAGGGTGCCGTCTTTGCCGATGGTATAGGCTATGACCTGGGCCCAGGGCGCGGTGTTTACTTTTTGACCCGTTTCGGCATTGGTGATGCTTTCTAAATGGCCATTTGCGAAATACAGGGACATGTAGGTGTTTTCGATACGGGTCTCCCCCTTTGCTTCTTCCAATTCAGGAAGCGGTGCCGTGGGAAGGATATAGTAGGTCTTGTACCCCATGGACGGGACATTTTCGGCGACGAAATGAAGGCGTACCTGGGCTAAGAGGCGATTGCGTATGACGCGRCGGTCGGYATAATAGGGTATTTTTTGYCCYGTTTCATCGAYAAGGGTAAGGCCKCGSCCRTTCTGGAGWGTTATATSGGCGTAYACYGGCTCTGAGCGCGTCCAGTTCAGGGAGTTATAGACGATTAGCGCTGTGGCATCAGGGTTGTTGTTCACCGGGGCATTGGCGTAGGTGTTGATTTGTYCTGCGATACCGTCTTTCGCCCGATTTCCTGCACCGATGGCTTGAATGGCTGCATCGCGGAGATTCGCCATGGTGTCGGCGTAGGTTTCGGGGGATTGGGGACTGCTCAATCGAGCAGGATGACTATGGTACAGCAGTTGCCGCCATGCATTGTCCAGGGCTTCGGTGGGATACGGAACGCCGTGAGCCGTTGCGAGGGTACTCCATTTCTCTGCAGACAGCAGACGATGCTCGATGTCCGACAAGACCCGTTTTATTTCCGGCTGGAGCATGAGATCGCCGGGTCGTGCGGTGTTCATACGCTGACTGGTGGAGGGAAGCTTTTGGCGAATCCATTTAAGGTCCGTATTCAAAGTCTGGAAATAGGCCTCTCCCCCGCCGCCGCTTACGTGGAGTTTGGGGTGGGCACCGGATAGGGGTTCCGTGTCGGCGATCCAGAATGGCTTTGGTGTACTGTTGGGGCTGGCGTCTATGTAGATATCTGATGTGAGACCAAGTKCCAGCGATTCACGGCGCTGGCGATCCGCAACGCCGCGCAGATCGTGGATGGATCGGATTTGTATGCCGGGATTTTTCTTCCGATGCAGGAGCGTGGTGCCATCGGGCGCGACGTGGTTGTACAGGCCGTCCAGTCCGGGGTAATCCGAGTTATGAATAAGACCAAGTACGCCGGATCGCGCGAGAATTTGGGGAGATTGAGATGCGAAACCGGGGAGATTCCACGCAAGAGCCACGGGATTCCAGTGATTGAGCAGAGCCTCCTGCGTGTGGTGACCATAGAGTAAATTGCGTATAAGGAGTTCACCCCCTGCGACACGCTCGTCGGACGTGGTGTATCCGGTGAGAGAGGCTACTTTCCCTTGGTCAGACAGGTTGCGCAATGTGTCCTGCTCTGTAGGTAGTTGGAGCCATGCTGGATACCAGTCTTCAAAGTCGCCCAGGAGAAAGCCGTATTCCGAGCGGCTTTTCTGGATTTGGAGGCGTTGACGTATGGCGCTTACTCGATTGTCAGTTTGTATGGCCTGGTTACTGCTGAAATCCTCACCAGTATGGGTGAGTACATAGACATTCCCTGTGGGTGATGGGATTCCCACATTAAATGCGGTGGAGAATTGTTCGGTTTTTCCAGCGGAGTCCAGTTGTATGGATACGTGTTGCGGCGATCCGGCGGGGCGTCGTCCTGTGGACAAGGCCAGATGTACGCGGGTTGTTTTTTCCGGCGGTATGGGCGCAATGGAGATTACCGTATCCTCCGCGTCGCCTTTGGCTCGGGTAGTAAGTTGAATGGGTGCAGACATTCTGGATTGGGGGTTATGGAGTACCAGCGCCATGTTCTGTTTGATATCCGGGTCTTGACCGGAGAACGAATCCAGTGATTGGAGAATAGGGACGTAAGCAAGGCCTGCCCATTCCTTGACAGGATGAACCTTCAAGCTGAATTCAAAGCCCGTTTTCAGAGGCAGGGACATTCGGTTGCCCAGCGTTGTTGCAGTGAGATGAGATATGGACGAGTTGGTGGCCTCCGCTAAAGCAGCCAGCGAAACGCCGGGCAGCTCCAGTATGAATAAATTCATTCCGGCGCGCAGTCGTATGAGGAAATTCTCCCGTCCACCCAATTCAACCGGAGCGGATGGGAACTCTCTAATGAGGAAACCATTGAGATAGACGCGGGCGCCCAGAGTTGATTCCAGTTCCAGGTACGCGGATTTGTTGGTGGCGGATTGTGTGTAGAAAGCAGCGAACGCCACACCTTCAGGATCATTGGGGAAAAAAGGCGATAGGTCGAGAGTGCCGTCCTGAGAGCGGGTCTTCTGCCAAATGGATTTTTGTCCGTCATAGCGAACCTCCAGGCGATGTTTGGGCTGAACACGCGCCATGCCGCCCAGTGGGATCATAAAATCCCGTGTACCCAAAGGCGGTTTATTTTCGCTGATGGCKKTRAYAATWCCSCCATCKACRTCSGACGGAAACGGRCCGCATACGAGCCATTGACTGACGAAGCCCCGRCTCTGGATGGTGTTTATGTCCTCTTGMGCGRTGAGAYKRGARCACCACAGCCAGAGGGCCATCAYTATGAARCTRCTGAATTTCCCCACGAATRTGTATCATTTCCAGGCGGTAAGATGATGAAATTGCCTAGGTGCATTTTGGGCTACACCGCGTTGGAAGTCAAGTAATTCAAAGGTGTTAACAATGGTTTACCTGGAATTGCAAAAGGAGTGGATGGTACCATGCGTAAAATCAGGGGGCGGGTTATGTTGGTGCGTGGTGGTTTAATTTACGGGGTATTGCTTGCGGTATGTACAGGTGGTTGGGCTGAGCCAGAGGTCTCTCAATCTGACACTTCTTCTTTCTATGGATCGTATGCGGCGCAGCCTCGTTTTACTTCTTCTGATCCGTTGCTGAGTCAGGTGTGGACGCGCTCAACGGAACGCCTGGAGCGATTGCATGCCGAGCAGTTTGATTCCCTACTGAATGATCCGCCGGAACCCTATTGGGGTGGCCCTGCACCGTGGTATGAGTCGGTGTTGCGGTTGAACAGCGGTCATTCTTTCTTACGGGACGCGTTATTGATGGTGCAGCACCCCTCTCCTCTATCCTCTCAGCAACACGACACTCTGGCGACGTATTTTCTGGAGTGGCCTGGCATGTTGAAGGCGTATTGGATGCATACAGGCGACCGGGCGTTGACTGAAGCATTGGCGGAGGCGTATTTGAAACCGTGGCTGGAGTATTTTCGTGGGCATGAAACGAATGAGGGGCTATTGCCGGGTACTATGCTGGCCTCTCCCCTTCCTGACTATCTTCATTCCGGGTGGGATACTTCGTTGAGCCAGGGTCCCGATGCGGTATTAAATGCGTTTTATTATCATGGGATACAAGAAGCGGCGACGCTACTGGATGAATTGGGATATGATGCCGGGTTTTGGCATGACCGGGCGCAGGCTTTTCGGTCTGCTTACCGAAAAATCTATCTTGATCCTGAAAATAATTTATTTCGAGACGGGGNTCGGTTCGGAAAGTTTCTCTGTAGTGGCAAATGCGCTCAGTCTCCGATTCGGTCTGGCAGAACCAGATGAGATTGATGGAATATTGGAATTGATTCGMACGGATGCCGGGGAGTGTCCGGCAGCGTGGATGCCGTATCTTATTGAAGCGTGTTTTCAATCCGGGGCATGGCAATTGGGGTATGACCTTATTACATTTTTGGAGGACGGGTCTCATCACGCCGCGCCTCATGCACTAATTTCTGGGGAATTGTTTGGCTTGAACCCGCTATCACCGGAGTGGAAGGATATATCTTTTGCGCCGCGTCTACCTGGGCATCTTGAAAAAGCGCGGACCGAGGTTGATGTACCGTTAGGGCGGATTAGCGTACGGTATGATCGGAAGATGGGGTATGTGATTACCGCGCCATTGGGGACACGGGTACTTTTGGACATGCGAGAAGGAGATCGTGCTGTGGTACGAACCACTCAGAGTCACACCAGATCGGAATTGACCTCAGAGCAGTGGACTTTTTTGGATTCACAAAAATGGACTGAGAATGTCGGCGATGCCATGGGCATCTGGATAGATATTGACACCCAGATGATGCGGATCATTCAGGGTTCGGAAGTGCTTTATCAGGCCCGGTGYGCTTCTGCGGAAAAAGGAGTAGGTTCTATTATGAACAGCCTCCAGACTCCGTTGGGGTGGCATTCGGTGGTGAAGAAAATTGGGGATGGTGCTCCATGGGGGCAGGTTTTTCGAGCCCGTATACCTACGCGCGAAGTGTGGCAGACAGGCGAAGATACCAAAGAGGATTTGGTGCTGACACGCGTAATGTTGTTGACCGGGGAAGAGCCGGGACTGAATAAGGGCGGTAACGTMGAYTCGTTTGCACGGCATATTTACATTCACGGCACGAACGATGAGAGTCGTATTGGTACACCGTCTTCCCATGGGTGTATACGGCTGACTAACGATGATGTAATTGAAACCTTTTCGATGATTCCCAAGGGTATTAAAGTTCTTCTCACTGCCAGCGAAGGTGAGTAGCGCGATAGATTATCGCAGGGTGGCAGGCTCAGTATTGATGTAGGATTGCTTATCGCCTGAATCGAAGTAGTAGTTATTCTTGGGGCCGAACCAGCCTACCATCCACTGGGCATTGCGTGCGCCGTATACATTGGTTTCTGGTGCCCACTCCCATTTCTCGCTGGTGATGTGCCCGTCAGCCCAGAGTACATTGGCGCGTCCGTAGTGACGAAAGTGCATTGACGGTGATGCGAATCCGAAAATCAGATTTCCCTGAGGGTCATCGGGGGATGGGAAATGCGGGGATTCCAGGAATCCGTATTCGATAATGCTATTGGATTGAGGCAGCGCAGCATCGGAAAATAATATGGTGTTGCCCGGGTCTTGAATCCGGGTATCTCGTGTYGTTACCTGTAAAGCGCGAAGCCCGTCGTTCATGTACGCCGTACTGCCGATATACGAGCGATTGTAGCCATAGCCGCCTGTACCCGATTCGAATGCGTTGTTGGAACCGTCACGGTCGGCGCTTTCAAAGAACACCGGGCACTGATTCAAACGTCCGTCGGTGAGGTATTCAGCCAAAGGACCGCGCATGGGGTCGAAATCGGACTCGATGTCGCTACGTTTTCCGTGCCACCGGGTCAATCCACCGCCGGTGCTCAGGATGTCAGGTGATGCAGGGACATAGCGTCCWTCCCATTCGGCTGTATACATAGAGGTTGCCAGGTAAAGCTGGCGCAGGTTGTTGACGCATTGCATGGAACGGGCCTGTTGTCGTGCACGGCCCAGGGCAGGCAAGAGCAATGCTCCGAGAATAGCGATARTGGCGACTACGACGAGCAGTTCTATTAAGGTGAACCCCCCACTTTTTGTACTGGTCTTTGGATGGCGTGATACGAACAGGCCAAGGATAACGATAGCGACTATCAAAAATCCTGTGCCACCCACGGGCATGGCGGGCGGCGGGGTGGTRCCGGGGATCCCTGCGATGAGAAAGGTGCCGGGGAATTGTGACCGGAAGCGCACGTATCCTTGATTGCGGTTCACGGTGATATTGGAAATTCCGGTCTGTATATAGTTTCCAGCATCAAGACGGAATGGCTGGAAGGAAAAGGCATCGAATCCGATGATGTCCATCTCCGTAAATGTGATAGTGATGAGTGCGTTTTGTATTTCTTCCGACTGAAAATCACTGACACTGGATTGAATGTCCAAAGCGATGGGGGTGGCTTGCCGTTGCGGATCGTTGATGGTGCCTGGGGGAATGGTTCCTAGTACGGTCCAATCTACGGAGGCGGTTAGCGTAGATGATGAGCGCGATCCGTTGGAGAAAAGCTGGAGGCGATTGCCGTTTGTATCTTCCGCTGTGCCGAGCAGGGTGCCCGAGGGGCTTCCTCCCAGTGCGGAGGGAATCTCCAACGGGATAACGGTATTTTCACCTCGGGCAGGGTCGGTACCCAGTACACGAGTTTCGTATTCGTCCAATATCCCGTCGTTGTCCGCATCCACATTCGGAGCCACGTCGGCTACGGCCATAATTTCGGGGGATGCGATACCGAATCCGATATTCCTGTTTACCAGTGGTGTAAGGCGAATATATTGAAATTGAGTGAGGTTGGCTGGTTGACCTGCTGCGTTTATAGCCCAGGCGATATCGAAGGCGTCTCCCCCGCCGCTTTTCGGCGATATACCAACAACAAACGGGTCGTCGGGCCGAACGTAATTATCGAGAAGCGGAGGTTGAGCCGGGGACATTTCGGCGTAGCCCCAGTTGCCTTCTTGAGTGTCGTTGCCAGTGGGGGCATCGAAGAGGTTGGGATTGCGTATAGACCCTGCCAGCATGGTGGGATCACTCTCGTTGTCACTCCCTGCTGGTTGCGTGATGATGGGCGGGATTCCAGCGGGGTAGGTAAGACTTCGACTGCCAGGTATGAGAAACCAGCTGACGTTGTCCGGGCTGATTTCTACAATGGCGGGTTCCTGGAAACGTCGATTGGCATCGCCGCCTATCCAAAACGCGTTGGAGTACACGATGAAGTCCATACCGAAAGCATTAAGTGGATCATCGGTGACGGGCGTGTTGAATCTCAGGGTGAGGTGATTTGCCGGGGAGTTCGCAGCGGAGCCTAAAGATACGATCTCGGTGTTGCTGCTGCTGGGTACACTGGGCGAAATGCCTGTAGGTGGGCCGAGGGCTGCGGTGGATTGCGTGAATCCACTAACCGGATCGGAGGCGCTGTAGGATACGACACTGTCGGCCCACGGGTCTTCGGAGACTGCGTCGGGAGCAAAGACGAGTGTCGCGGCGGCGATGGTTATACCTGTTATATAGTGGCGGGGCATGATGCGGCAAAGTCCCTAATGTCGCGAGCGATACGAGCCACGACGTGCTCGGGCTGCTGATAGTGCCACTATAATCAGAAATGCAACTGGAATTATGTTTTGCACAAGGAATAGCATTGCAGCCATTGCACCACGTACTCCGCTCAACACAAGCGGTTTGTCTACTACCCAGGGTGTTAGCGTCGTGCTAACGCGGTAGTAGGTGTCAGTGATGATGGCACCGATTTTACTGGGTAATAAGTGCTGATTTCGGAACTGGCGGATAGTTTGCAGTTCACCTGCCAAGGGAGTTCCATAAGCCGCTGTGGCAATGATGCAGCCTCCTCCACTTCCGCCGCCAGTCACCGCGTTGTCCCCGGATAAAAGGTCGCTGAATGCCGCGACGACATAATCAATGAAGTCCCCGCCGCTCGCAATGACATTGTTGAATTCTTGCAGATTGGTGAATCCGTCTTCATCCAGATCGCCGGATCCGGAGTAGGGTTCTTCAGCGGTGCGCGGGCTTACTCGCCGCAATTCCGGATCGGTATCTTCCACGAATTCGGGAAGGCAGGTATCGATATCGGAGCAGGTCACGGCGACGTAGGTACCAGTGAGAGTAATTCCTCCCGTTTGCAGTATGGCCGTGATGGCGGCYTGCATGTCTCCGCTAATGCACATGAACGCGGCAATGGCTTCCCGGTATGGGGCAATGTCTTCGGCTTGCGGTTCGGTATCCAAAGATTCCAGGTTGAAATCGTAGGCGTTACGTGTGGCAGGGATGACGGCTTCATCGGTATAGAGGCTGGCAACCGTCAGGAACAGTTCCAGTGTTGCCAGATCGGGTATTTCGTCGGCATCCATGTCGTCGGTAAGCACAGAAAAGTCYGCAATGAAATCTTCGGTTTGCTCCCGGATTATTGCGTCGTCGTCGCTTGGATTTTCTGCCGGGATAGGTGCTATACCCATTTCGGTGGCGTAGGCTTGGAGCGGTACTCCGAACGTAGCGTCGATGGCCACCATCTGATCCCGAACCTGATTATAAATGACATTATAGAAAGGCATATCYCCGGCGGGGTCCAGCGTATCCAGAATGGTAACGGGATCTGCGGGGTCGATGAATTGAATGCCGCCGGGYWKWCCGAAWCCTGCCGAGCCGCCAATRACCAATTCGCCATCAGGGGTGACCCCGGAAACACCTCCRSTRAAGAAATCTCCAGGCGTACCAACGGGGGTGCCGTCTTTACTCCAATCGAGAGGTGTTTCGGTGTTGAATGCGAGGATGATGTCGGCTAGAGAAAACCATCTAAGCTCTGTAGTATTGGCATCCATAGCGTATACGCGGTTTCGGGAACGGTCTATGTGTACCAACGAGGCGAAGGACATTTCGGGTTTATCTACGATGGGTATGCGGGTACCTTTTTCCGATTCGGGAAAGCGCATGACTGTTCGAGGAGTGGTACCACGGGTGGCARCGGCAAAGATATCTAGTACGATGAGTTCGGAACCACTGAAATCTGCTTTACCGCTATCCAGGATGATCAGGGTGTCGTTGAGAAACGCGCCTGCGAAATGGGACGGTCCAACAATCTGGGTACCCTCTTCAAAATCCACTGGATCAACAAGATTCAGTAGAAATAAATTCGCTGTGGTACCGTTACCAAACCCGGCTCCCAGCAACGCCGTATTATTATCGGGATTCACGGCGATAAAACCGGGATCGCCCAGATAACCTGTTGCGAATGATTCCAGCTTCGATCCACCGGGGGTATCCTGCAGGTACACCGTATCGCCATCCCAGAAGAGAAAGCGGCCGTCTTCGATGTTTGTTCCTACAACACCAAATGCACCGTCGGCTGGTTGTGGGAATTGAGGTACCACCCGAAAATCGTCTACATCGGGAACTTCTGCCTGGATAACGGCGGAAGCAATCATGGTGAGGATGGCTAGGGAGGATCGAAGTTTCATTGCAGCCTTTCGGCGCCGAAAAYCGGTGGAACGYACCTGTATCGGCGCGGTTACGGTTGGGGGAATGCAGAAATTGGCAACGATCTGCGCTACGACAACCTTCTCGCGAAGTTGAACATCAGCTTACGAATCCTATGGGCAGGTATTCTGGCTTCCGGGTCATTCTCGATCCACGCCTTCCCATCCAATTCGGACAGTGGCTGATTGTGGATGTTGTCGCCGGTTACAGCAGCGCGACTGCGACGGATTTGCACCGTCTTCCCTGCCACAGGAATTTGATTACTATAGTGGGACTGACGGAAAAAAGCAAGGGCGACGAAAACGATGTTATTTCGCCGCCCTTGCTCTGATTTACGATTGACGCACTCGATGGAGTGCTGTTCCAGCCAGGCATAATGTTGATAAAACCAGTATGAGAACGGTTGCAGCGGGTAACGATGGTAATCCCGCAGCGGTACTGTAGGCGACTGATCCTCCCGCGCCGCGACGGATTTTCACCGTCTTCCCTGCTTGGATCATTTAATATTTTCTACCCTCGTTTTTAAAAGTTAGTGAATGTGTTTAGGGCGGGAAAATATCGGACGTGTTAGTTATTGTCAAGAGGTAAATCCGATTTCATGTGAAGCAGCCGTGTTTCTCCTAATCGCATAGGTAAGGTAAGCGTCATTTTGCTGGGCCACCCGGCATCAGGATCAAAAATATCTTTTACATTGTAGGGCTGACCCAGCTCGAAGAAATATTCTTCCGTATCAGGAGCGTGGAGTAAGAGGAACGGCGGTTGATGAATAGATAGTGGATGTACTTTTGTGCCGATACGTGTAATCGCAACGGGTACTTCCAGTAACTCGGTAATTTCCAGGAGTATAGATGGCGTAACGAAGGGGACGGCAATATGGACGGAGGTCCACCCCCCGGGTTGGGGTTTAATGACACCGCATGGCACGTCGTCGGCATAGTGCAAGAGCACATCTACATCGGTATCATTCAGGATTATGCGGCGCAAGGAATTCAGATCCGTGCCGTAGGTTTCATCTTTTTCAGTCCAATGGCCTTTCACGGGGTATCGGGCACGGAGATTGAATTCTCCCATTTGAAGCTCGGATTTGATACCCGTCAGGAGTTGAAGATACTCGGTGGGCTGGTCCTGGGGAACGGCGTTGGGATCGGTAATCCAGACTACTACCGCTTCCTGAGACGCGAAAAGGGTATGTAGGCTGATTATCTTATCTTGCGACAAATTTAAGGGAGTGACCAGAAGATAGAGCGGTGCTTGTGGTGGATTCTCACTGAGCAGATCGCTCGTGGCGACCACTTCGAGAGACAGACCAGTATGGTTAATGCTTCGCAATTGCTCATGAAGAAGGGTATTGGAGTTGGTATTGCTTAGTGTGGGATCCACCACTACAACCAATTCGCGGAGAGGCATAGGTTCGTATGGACGGTATTGCAATATCGAGAATTCTGAAAAAGAGTTCCAGAATTCGGGGTGATGAAGATTGCCGTTTCCTTCTGGATCGGACAGAGCAAGTGTACCGTTCTGCAAAAAGGCGTGGCCCAAATTACGTTGATAAATTCGCATCAGGACTTCCATATTCAATGCAGGCGGATAGGCCACCTCTTGAGAAGCGTCGATTTCGATTCCGGTATGGGTTTCGTCCAGGTAAATCCATTTTTTTCCGGCTCGTAGTGCCGACTGTACGGGGGCGTGTGGGTGACCGGATTTCCCCAATCCTCTATCTTGCGGCAATACGGTGAAGACAAATCCGGTGATCGTACTTGCGCAAAGTTGTTCCCAATTCGGACCAACAGACGGCGGATCGTTGGGTGCAGGCAAGCGATAAGGAATATATATTTCCAGGTCAGGAAGAGAACGATGTAAACTCAACGACAGAGAATCGATTTCATCAGTAATACGGTCTTCCGTAATCGGCTGGGAATCAATTTGAGGCTGCGATAAGCTGTTGTTTTCTGTGATTTTTACGGGATGAATCCAGGCGCGGTGTAATCCTGCGGAGAGAATAACGCCGTGTACGTTGATGTCCGTATTGGCTTTGGAGACGGCTTCCAAAATGGCGGCCACTCTTATTCTGGCATACTCCAGCCAGGAGTCGTTTCTTTCTTGCGGCATGTCCAAGTCGATGTCCAGAACAAGTTGGTGAACATTGTCTAATGAAGCGAGTAGTTCTCGTAACACAGGAGTCAATTGATTTAATTCATGGACCGGCACGGTAAGAATGATGTTGTGTATTTTAGCCTGGGAAGCCCAGGTCATTTCTTGCTGTATGGCAGCTAGTGATGCGCCTGGACCGGTTCCGGCATAAAACCAGGTGAGCCGATTGGCGACGGGTTCGATGGGAGGGAGAACATTTTCACTGGGTGATTCATTTGACTCATCGTGGAGGAGATCGCTTTTAGGGACGCTCAACCCGCCGAGCCACCATCCTGAAACCGTAACGAGGATAATCAGAAAGGCGAAGAGTATGAAACGTTTTGTCAGCATCAGTCTATTTCACCTTGGGTAATGGATACCCAGCCTCCGATATCGTAGAGGCGTCCGCTTACTTCGGCAGATAGATGGCATTCGGCTTTTATATAAATTTCTCCGGCGGGTATGTGGTCTTCGTGGAAGGGTGTTTTCGCTGATAAGGTTATTGGTTCAGCTTTGTTGATACTGATAGAGAGTTTTGGGGTGAAGTCCAGCCCTTCCGGGCAGGTGGATTCGATGCGCAGGGAGCCGCCAGGGTGCTTATACGTTGCCAAGGTTGAGATGGGGTGGAAATCCTTGTCGCCGATTTTTTCTGCCGGGTAAAATCCGTTCTCCGGGAAGACGGTGCCGGGGAAAAATAACGGTTCCCGCAGGACCATGGGCCAAAAGCGGCTATGGTTGCCTCGGCTGCGTAGACGTGACGGGATGGATTTCGGAAAATAGGCCATGATGGCAAACCAGCTTTTAAGGTGTGCCCAGACTCGCCACCACTCGCCATCTAGCAAAGCGCGCCCCATGGCCTTGCACTCCCCTTTCATGTAAAGGAATTTGATGAGCGGAATTTGGCGGAGAGGGTAATTTCGCATGATGATGCGCGCTCTGTTTCGGGTGTTCAGATAATACTTGTGATGAGATCGACTGCCCGTACCCATAGTGGCGCTGAACTTATGCCACACTTTCGCCTTGGGACARGACCGAATCGYATATCCKGCCATCCAGATGCGGAGACTCAGGTCCAAATCATCCAGATATATCTCGAAATCGATGGGAAGCAGTCCCGACTGACGCAGGACGTTGCTGCGTATGAACATGGCGGCTCCGCAAACCCCGATGATGTCCTCTTCTTTGTCCCAACGCGGCCCGTCRGCACGTCCTATCCCTTTATCCCATGAGGAGCCGATGATGGTGGCTTCCAACCCTACGGAGTTAATGAGTGTAGGATTATCGTAGAGGAGAATTTTCGGAGAGAGCGCGCCGATAGTTCGGTCTGCTTCGGCCTGATACACCAAATCGCTTATGGCATCCGGGGCGATACGGGTATCATTATTGAGAAGGAAAATATAGTCCGCACCAGCTTTCAGGGCGTATTCCATGCCTTTGTTGTTACCTCCAGACCAGCCCAGATTGGCACCGCATTCCAGGATCGCCACATCGGGATTGTCACCGTAGCGGTTTCGGACGAACTCTACTGAATCGTCATCGCTGGCGTTATCCAGCAAGATATATTTAGTGTTTGGATGAGTGGAAACCAGCAGGGTATCGAAGCATTCTTCAAGGTGCTCCTTCCCATTCCAGTTGATCACGAGGACATAGACGAGCGGGTCGGTCATGTGTGAGAGTATAGCAGGGGCAATAGTGCCAGATAAATTCCCGAAAAGTGAATCAATATTTGGGTTGCGCTAGTCTAAGTTAAAGAACAGGAGTAAACAGCATGTCATTTATCGGCAATATTTTGTGGTTTATATTTGGGGGGCTGTTTTCTGCTATTGTCTATTTCATTGGTGGCATCTTGCTCTGTATCACCATTATTGGGATACCATTTGGGATTCAGTCATTCAAGCTGGGCGTGTCAATATTGACACCATTCGGAAAGGATGTGGTGGAGGGGAAAGATGCCAACAGTCCGCTGCGGATCATTTTCAATATTTTATGGCTGATACTGTTTGGTTGGGAATTGGCACTGAATCATTTGTTCTGGGCGGCGGTTCTGGCGATTACCGTTATCGGAATTCCATTCGCTTTACAGCATCTGAAACTGATTCCCCTGTCTCTATTTCCGTTTGGTCGACATTTAGAAGGCTAACCGTGAGTAGGAGCTTTCTTGACGGCGGCTTCGGTGTGTAGGCTACGTTCCGACATAATGCGCTCCGCCATCTTTTCAATTTTTACTTTGAGCCAATTGAAGGTGGGTGATTCGGGTCGGTAATCTGCCGGACCGTATTGGTGAACACGACCTGATTCGCATAGATGCATTGCCTGCTTATAATGGGCATCGCTATCCGGGTCATGCACCGCGTAGGCCAATCCCCCATTCTGATTCATCACGGAAAAAGAAGGGATATCGCTGGGGCCGTCTGCAATGTAGATCATGTTTTCGAAGGGGACTCGTCGCTTCTCTCTAGGGATAGCGTCATTGACGGAGATGTGTTCGGAAACATTAACCCCTTTGTTAATTTCAAATATGGCTCGGGTCTTGGTGGTGTTGTCCAGGAATCCGGCGATATGGCTAATCTCCCCCGCTCCCGGCGGCTGGGTGAAATCCTGATTCGGCGCGGCAGGCTCCTCAATGAAGGCAGAGGCCCAGATTCCATTAACGTGATCGGCGATAGGAGAACCTTGAATCATGGCCTCCAGTCCAGTGCTGACGATGTAATGTTCCAAACGCAGATCGCCCTGGCGGAATTCCGGGGTATCCAATGTTTTCCCAAGCGCATCGAAACATTCCGGGACACCCTGAAACAGTTCTATATCAGCACCCAATTCCTTGAGCTTGGCATTTGATAGGCCGGGCATGCTTCCATGTTTCACGTAAGATAGAATATGTCCAAGATAGCAGGTGTCTTCCTGGATTTTTACACCAGCCTGAGCATAATATCCCGGTAAGGCGTTCACTTCTTTCCAGAAATTCTCTTCCACAATGCCGTAATGCTCAAAAAGGGGCTTCTGCATGTTGTGGGGAGATAAGGTTTTATCGAAATCCCAGATGATGGCGATGATATTCTGTAGAAAAAGCCCTTGCTCGGCCATGGGAATGGTATTCCTTTTCGGTGTGGGGTAAAGATAACACCATTGCGGGTAATGGGACAAGGCGAGGTACAAAATGTTTGAACGGGATTGGGGTATTGCGTTACCGTTCATCATTAAACATATCGGGGGATAATACGACAAAAATGAGTACCGTCCAGAAAATTTCATGGAAGACCTGGGGTATTGAAGGGATTCGGCTGCTCGTGACGGCGGGTCTGGCGTGCAGTCTGTTCAGCGGGACGGTTGCTGTGTTATTGGTGGCGACATTGGTACAAGCCGATTTCCATGAGGATGGACTGACTCTGCGACTGCTGATAAAGGGCGGGGTATTTTTAGCCGCTGCATTGGGATGTCTCTTTGTGCTGTTGAGATTGCCTTCTCCGAAATTTGATCAGATTGATGATGCGTCGGAGAAGCCTTCGCGTACACCAAACGTCTTAGTTGCAGGAGGGTTGCTGCTGGTAGTGCTTCTTCTGTTTCCCAACCTGGATGGATACCCTTGGGCCGCTCCAGACGAGTTGCACCATTTAGTGGTGGCGAAAAATCTGGCGGTGCATCATGCGTATGCTTCGGGACACCCGGATACGGAGTTCGAATATTTTGATCCCTATGATTCCGTTGGGGTAAGTGTGCTTGGGCCTATAGCTATAATGTTTAAGGTATTTGGTGAATCCATACCAGTCGCCCGTTGTTTTACCGTTGCCTCCATGTTCCTGTTGATTTGGGGAGTGCTCCGGCTGTTGAGATTCAATGGGGTTGGAGCGTCTGGGGCAGCTGTCACGGTTCTTGTCATTGCTTCTTTCGGCAGCGTCTACCTTTCCCGATCACTTTACGGAGAAGTGCCTGCATTGATGTTTTTAGTGTGGGGACTGGTCTTCTGGCATAAGGCGTTGGGGGTTCCCAAGCCCTCGGGGTGGGCTGTTCTCACCGGGGTGTTTTTCGCCATGGCTGTTCTGGCCAAGATGTTTATGTTTATCGGGGCGTTCGCGCTTGCAGCGGTATTTTTGAGTGATCTGGTTCGGGAACGACGTATTCGATGGCACCAGGTGATCATCCCGGCTGGTGTCTTGATAAGCCTTGTTGCCGCATGGTGGATCGTAGCAGGTATGTATACAAATTCCGGCGGATCCATGGCTGTGTATTACCGCCATTATCTCATGTTCGGGTTTGACGGTTTTCGAGAAGGGATAAGCTGGTTTACCTCGCAACCTCTTTATGTCGTTGTAATGCTTATTGCTCTGGGAGGAAGCATTCCGGTGATGTCGAAATTACAATGGTCTCCCCCGCTCCTGGTTTTATTGATAACGGCGGTGCTGTATGCATTCTGGTGGGTGTTCTTTACRCCGGGCACCATACCCCGATATTTGTGGTACACCTGCGTTATTCTAGGTGTGTTTGCAGCATTGCCATTCACCGCAGCCGTGAAGCGGCTTGCGTCGCGCCCCGGAACGCCGAGACAACTCTTGTTATGTATCGGTGTCGTTGGCATTATCGTTGTGGATGCAGCATCGCGACTCTATGAGCAAGCCGATTTGGTGTATCGGCATGATCAGGCTGGAGATGAGCGGGGAATGGCCCTCTATTTGGAGGATCTGCCTGCGGATTCGAGAATAGCCACCACGTATTGGCCTGCGGAACTGAGTATGAATTTCATGGCTGATCGTGTCGTTACGGTGGTGGCGGATTACGAAACCGGGATGCAGGATTATGATGTGGTCATCATGAATCGAGATTTTACACCTATACCGGACTCTTTACCTGATGCTACAACGCGGATCGGGCGATATGTTATTGTTTCWCRAACCYTGCAGGAAGGAAWCCCGGATTGAGCAACGCCGAATCAGCAGCATCGAATAAACCTTTTCCCGTATCCATTTTTTACCCGTGTTACAACGACTGGGGTACCATGGGCGGTATGGTTCATTTCACCATTCAGACCGCAGATCGGTTGGGGCTGGACTATGATTTTACTATTGTGGATGACGGCAGCGATGCCCATACGCTGGAACTTTTGGACCATCTAAAGAAAGTATTCCCACAGATAAACGTGGTCTACCACGAACAGAACCGGGGATATGGCGGGGCGTTGCGGTCCGGATTTGCGTCAGGCGAAAAGGAGTGGATCTTCTATACCGATGGCGATGCCCAGTATGATGTGCGCGAGCTGGAGCTGCTTATTGCGGAGGCCGACGACAATATTGATGTGGTCCAGGGGTACAAAATCACGCGCCACGATCCCTTTCATCGAATTATCATTGGACGGATATACCACTGGATCGTTAAATTGTCATTTGGTCTGAAAATTCGGGATACGGATTGTGATTTTCGGCTGATTCGCCGTTCGGTGTTTGACAAGGTAGACCTGAAAAGTAACAGCGGCGTTATCTGCGCGGAGATGATGACCAAGATTCAGCGCGAAGGTTTTCGTATTAAGGAAGTGCCGGTCCACCATTTTGAACGCGCCCACGGGAAGTCTCAATTCTTTAATTTCGCTCGTATCTCCCGCGTGGTTTACCAACTGAACCAGCTTTGGTGGCGGAATTTCCTGCATTACAAATTGGGTATCGGGGAGAAACCCTGACCATGATTCCTTTTGGCGATTTACGTGCTGAATTCGGGGAGATTGGGCCGGAAATTCATGGCGCGGTGAATCGTGTACTGGAGAGCGGCTGGTTTGTTTTGGGGGAAGAGGTCCGGGCTTTCGAGGAAGAATTTTCGTCATTTGTGGGCGTGAATCACGCAGTAGGGGTAGGTAACGGTACGGACGCGATTCAGTTGGCTCTTCAGGCATTGGGTGTTGGAGCCGGGGATGAAGTGATTACGGCGGCAAATACCTGTGTACCTACGCTAACGGGGATTTGTGCCACGGGTGCTGTACCTCGATTGGTGGATGTAACTGCCGATACCTTGGTTATGGATTATGGGTCTCTTGAGAAGGCGATTACGGATCGTACCAAAGCCATAGTCCCTGTTCATCTATATGGGCATCCGTGCCCTATGTCTTCCATTATGGCAATAGCAGGAAATAAGAATTTGGTAGTTGTAGAAGATTGCGCTCAGGCTCATGGGGCTACATTGGGCGGGAAACAATGCGGTACCTTTGGTCATACGGCGGCGTTCAGTTTTTACCCAAGCAAAAATTTAGGGGCGTATGGCGATGGCGGCGCGGTAGTTACTTCTGACCAAGCAGTGGCGGATAAGGTTACGTCCCTTCGGAATTATGGGCAGACGGAACGATATTACCATGATGATCCGGGTGTGAACAGTCGCTTGGACGAAATCCAGGCAGCGATTTTACGAACGAAACTCCCGTATTTGAAGAAGTGGAATGAACGGCGTCGGGAGTTGGCGTCGCGGTACACGGAGGGGTTGAAGAATACACCTCTGACGATACCTGTCGAGGAGCCGGGTGCGGAGTCAAGTTGGCATTTGTATGTAGTTCGTACTTCGAATCGGGACGGCTTACAGCAGCATCTGAAGGATAAAGGGATCGGGACCGTGCTGCATTATCCAGTTCCTATTCATTTACAAAAGGCGTTCGCTGCTATGGGGTATGTGAAGGGTGATTTTCCCGCGAGCGAACAGGCTTGTGATGAAGTTCTGTCCCTGCCTCTCTACCCGTATATGCCGGAGGAACATGTGGACACAGTTGTCAAGGCCATACGCGAGTTTTTCGGATGAACCCAGCGGAATACCGTATCATGCGCGATGTGGMGGACATCCACTGGTGGTATGGCGGGTTGCGCGGCATGATTCAATCCCATTGGACTCGATGGAATCGTGTGGAGTCAGCGAAGGTGCTGGATGCCGGGTGTGGCACAGGCGCGAACATGGTCATGATGTCCAAGTACGCGAAGGTCTCGGGGCTGGATATGTCCATGGATGCGCTGGCTTTGTCACGGGAGCGCGGACTCCACGATCTTCTATGTGGATCGGTATCTGATTTGCCAGTAGATGACGTATCTTTAGACGGCGTGCTGATGATGGACGTGCTGTATCATCGCGGGGTACCGGATAAAGTCGCTGCATTGCGRGAAGCGGCRCGGGCRYTGAARCCGGGCGGMCTWTTAYTGRTAAATGTGCCTGCATACCAGTGGCTTWTGTCTTCYCATGAYACGGCTATTCATACGGACAAACGATTTACTCGCGGCGAATTGAGGGGATTGTTGTCGGAGGCAGGGCTGCGAGTTGAACGAATCACGTATTGGAATACGCTTCTTTTTTTCCCGGCGGTGTTGGTGCGTTTGCTGCGGAAAAATGCGGTGACTGAGACGAAATCTGATTTGAGTGGGTATGGGGAGACTGTTCTCACGCACATTTTTCAGGTCGCATTGGGTATGGAAAGAGGTATTTTAAAAGTTACCTCGCTGCCCTTTGGTCTGAGTGTGTTTGCCGTTGCCAGGAAGCCTGACTAATCCTCCTGAAGACGTTTCTTGTCTTCCCCTTTAAACATGTCGTGGGCTTCCTGCAATGCGGCAGGGATCTCATTGGCGAAAGTTGATCCGACCAACGCTGGAGCCAAGTCTATGTTTGTCAGATCCTTGACTTGCTGACCAGGAAACCAGTGTCCCCCACTTCCCAGCAAGTTATAGCGCATTTTCCCGTACTCCACCATGTCGTATGCCAGAGCAAGATTACGGAGCCGTAGAATCCATTGCAGGTTCATGTTGTCCGGCGTTTCTTTCCAGATAGGCAGGTTGTCCTGCCAATGCCGAGCCCATTCTTCGCCCATGACCTTCTCCATCTCGCGTTCGAGCCTATCCATGATAGGCGGCAGGAGTTCATGGGCTTGATCCAGCATTTCAACAGTCTGTATATGGATATCGAAATCTTCGGGACAGGATACGCCGCAGCTCAGGGTGTGGATTTCGGGATGGGACAAGCAAAAGAGACCGTTGAAGACCATGGGATGGAGCGGAGCGCATAGCTCTACGAGTTTTTCGCTGGGTTTGTAGAGTAGGCCGCCTTTATCGTTGGGGCTGATAATGAAAACCCCCACATCGAGTTTCTGGGCTTCTTCGATGGCGGGCCAGTTCTCTTGCCAGATATAATAGTAGTGCAGATTGATGTGATCGAAATGTCCGGTTCGGATAGCTTTGATGATAATGTCAGAAAGACCATGGGTGGAGAATCCGATATCCCGAATGCGCCCTTCCTTCTTCCATTGCTCTACCGTGTCCATACACGCCAGTGCGGCTTCCAGAGTTTTATTGGTGTTGATTCCGTGAAAGGAAAAGATGTCCAGGTAATCCATATTCAGCAGCGACATGGATTTTTCGAAAGTGTCCTTGAATTTTTCCACATCTGTCGACGGTTCGACTTTGGACTGGACGAAAATTTCATCCCGTGGTAATTCGGGAAGTATTTTTCCTAATTGATATTCGCTGGTGCCATACCCTCGGGCGGTCTCGATGTGATTGATGCCCAAGTCGAGGGCTTTTCGGATACAGGCTTCGAGATTTTTCTGGCTTTTGTCGCTGACGGGATCGTCATCTTTCCAGGATTCCTGGTAACGCATACCGCCGCAGCTAATGACGGGTATCTGAAAGTCGGTACGCCCAAAACGTCGGTATTTCATGATTTCTCCTTGGATGGGGGCTTGGAAGTGATATAGATTACTGGGCTACGGTCTTCAATTCAAGGCCCTGAACAAGCTGGATCAAATCCTCTGGGCGGAACGGTTTGAGAAGGAATCCATCAGCACCGGATTCACTCATTTCAGGCGTATTATAATCTATCGGTTTGGCGGTAACCATATATATCTTGRTTCCTTTCAGGGCGGAATCGGACTTAATTTTTTGACATGTTTCCCAGCCGTCCATTCCCGGCATGGAAATATCAAGAAGGACGAGCCCGTAGTTCTGGTTGGCTACTTCTTTTACAGCGTCATCGCCAGAATTACAGGAATGAGTTTCATACCCCTCAGCGCCAAGGCATCGTGTTACAAATTCGAGAATTTCCGGATCATCGTCTACGCACAGAATTTTATCACCAATAGGTTCTTGATGCTCCACATTTTTACTTAACGCATGATGTATTCCGCCGAGTAAACTGCTTTTTCTAAAACTTCGTTTTACTCTGCTTGAAACACGATCACGATATTGCTGATAGAGATCATCGTCGTTGGTGAGCATCACGATGGGTATATCCGGGTATCCATTTTCCTGGTCGAAAACTTCAAATAATTTTTCTGCCGCTTCAGAGGTATGAACATCCATCAGTATGCAATCTGGATGATGGCGTTGCGCCATGGACAGCGCCAAATCCGGTGCCGTAGCATGAATCATATCCATGCCTTCATCAAACAGTAAATCTCTAATTTGGCCGCTTAGTGGCCGGTCAGCGGATAGGAGTTCAACGAGTATGTGATGGGTTTCCGGTTCTTCCGGTGCTTCTTGACCGCGCAGTTGTGTCGCTGACAAGCTCATGGTAAATCGAAACTCACTGCCTTTTTCAGGTGTACTGGTAACAGAAATACTGCTGCCGTGGAGACGTACTATATCCTGAGCGATAGCCAGCCCTATACCTGTTCCCCCGTATTTACGTGTCGAGGACGTATCGTATTGATAAAAACGTGTGAAAATTTTGTCCAACGCTTCTTGAGGAATGCCTATGCCTGAGTCACGAACAATGGTCTCGACGTTGCGCTGAGATACCCGCAATTCCACTTCCACCCATCCGCCATCGGCATTGAATTTTACCGCATTGGACAGAAGATTGTTGATGACCTGACCCATTTTTCCTTTGTCCCCTTCAACCAGGATTGGGGAGTCAGTGTCGGTGAATCGTATCTCTATATTTTTTGAATCAGCGATAGGTCGTACCATCTGTATGCTCATGCGGACACAATCCGCCAAGTCATACGTATCGAAAATTAGTCGTTCGTCGCCACGATGAAGCCGAGAGAAATCCAACAGATTCTCAATGAGCGTAACAAGTTTTTCAATATTTCGCAGGCTAATTTCCAGATACTCGTGTTGTGTTTTGTTGATTGGCCCAACTTTTCCGTTAAGAATCATATCGTTGTACCCCATAATGGAAACCAATGGAGTTCGTAGTTCATGAGAAACATTTGAAAGCAGGTTTGTCTTCAGCTCGTCTAATGTCTTTAGCTCATCATTAACCTCATGCAGTCGCTCGCGCGCGCGGGTGACTTCCTCCAGGGATAGCTGCAGGTTTGTCAGGAGCTGGGCGTTTCGTATGGCTACAGCCAAGTGAGGAGCCATTTGTTCAATGGTCTCCACATCTTTTTGGGTATAGGCATCGATTTGGAATGCGGCCAGATTTAGTGAACCAATAATACGGCCGGTTGCATATAACGGAACGCATAAACAGCTTTTTGCCTTGAGAGGGAATTGGTCTGAAAAAGCACCGTCGTTATCGCCCAAATTATTGACCAACAAACAATTGTGTTCTTTGGCAACCCAAGCGGAGCAGGAGGTTTTTGTGTCAAGATGGAAAGTGTAACCTGGTAATTCTTCGTGATCCGGCCAAAGTTGTCTTCCGTCAAATTCATCTCCTGCGTCACTCAACAAGGCAACTGCAGCATAATCGAAATCGACTAATTTTTTTAACTCGGCTACAAGGCTTTCGTATAGGCGTCCTGCTTCAAGGCTAGAATTTATGACATTGGCGATTTGGTTGATTGCGCTAATACGTTCAGAGCGTTCTCGGGCTTCCTCTTCCAATTCAACACTTTTGGTGACATCACGGATGGTGCCTTCCATTCCAATGATTTCGTTTTGCTCGCCGATCATTTGATTTCGGGTTAATTCGACACAAATGGTGGAGCCGTCTTGTTTGTTGAGCCACATGCGTTCGCGATTGTATTCGCTCTCGTCTTGTGGAGAAATAAGGGAAGGGACAAAGGTGATTGATTCGGTGAAAAATTCTGAAAAGGGTTTTCCAACCGCTTTATCCATSGTGGAAAAGCCCAGGATGGTGAAGCCCTCTGGGTTGAGAAAGGAAATTTTTCCATCCAGGTCAGTTTGATAAATACCATCGCGTAATGAATTGATGAGGCTACGATATTTTTCTTCGGAATCTTCCAATTGTTTCATGTTGGATTTTAACGCCAGAGCCATTTTATTGAAGGAGGATGCCAGTTCCTCGATTTCGTCATTTGTTCCGATTTTTAGTTTGAGATCAAAATCGCCTTGACGAATTATCTGAGCCCCTTCGTTCAGCAGTGAAACGGGTCGAACGATATTGTTGTGAACATCTCGGTAGGCATTGATACAGAGTATGCCAATAAAAAGAATGCAGCCGAAGATCAGAAGAAAGGCGCCGCGATTTATAGCGGAGAAAACGCGTGTAGTGGGCTGGTATACGACTACGTATACTTCTCCATCCTGGGTAATATTGGGTAGTTTATAAAAAGCAAGGAGTACATTTTCTGGTTCATCAGGGTTTTGACCGGAATATTGATTTAAGCGCAGCGAAGCTTCTTTATCGTACATGGAAAAGTAACTAATAAGTTCAGGATCCGTCGTTTGAACATCTAATGAGAAGGGAGCCAGTAAAGGTGACCTCGGATTCGTATTTGCGAATACGGTCAGGGAAAGCCCATCGTGTTCCTGGTAGATCATTTGATAGTAATAATCTGAGGGCGAGCGGGAGGTATCGTCAAAGGCTATTCCCAGAGCAAACTGGATTAGAGAGTTTATGCCAGATTTATATTGGAGCGATCCGATGCGGTCTCCTGTATTGGGATCCAGTATCGGTGTGATAATACTGCCGTACAATTGCTGGGTGGATACTTCGAGGCCAAATGCGTCGAACGTAGTCTCGTTTACTTGAGAACCCACTGGCGCATTCAGGGGTACGTTTTGGGTATTTGGTTCCGTGGAAAAAATCTGTTGATTATCGGTGTCGTACACTATAAAACTGGCATAGTTCTCTTTGTCGTACGCGGCATAACGTGTAAACCAATCGAGTAATTCGGCTTCGATTTCAGGGCTAGGTGAATTTTCGTATTCCACCATGGAATCAATGAGGAATGGAGAGGTCGCGAGTTTTTTCACCCGATCCATGCGGGATTTTGATTCGAAAAGAATACTTTCAGCAGTCTTTTGAGCGGCATTTTGCAGTGTTTGCTGTACGGCTGAACTCTGTCCGCTGCGAGCTGTGATATACCCGAGAGTGAGTACAACAGCCACGGGCAAAATTCCGACCCACATTATAGTGGTCAGAATTTTTCTTTCTATGCCTGTCCGAGGCTTATTTGTGCTCATAACGGTTTGGGATAGTTTATTGGCTGGCCCTGCTCTTGCCAATAAGTTCCTGAACTTTTTTCAACAGTTGGTCCACTTTGAATGGTTTGGGGAGGTATTCATCGGCTCCGCATTCAAAGATACGCTGAATATCGTCTTCTTTGGTTAGGCAGGTAACTGCCATAATGGGAATGGTACGTGTTAATTCGTTATCACGTAATGCTTTGCTGACTTCGAATCCGTTGATATCGGGCATGAGAAAATCCAACAGAATTAAATCAGGTGATAACTGCGCGGCTTTAAGCCCCACCTCCGTTGCATTGCTTACTTTAATCAATTCGTAGCCTTCGCTGCTAAGCATATTTTCCATAAGCTCTAATGCATCCGGCTCATCATCAACTATCATGATACGTTCTTTGGATGGACCTTTGTCTCGTGGAAACATATCGTATTCTTCACGAAATGAATCAAGATCTTGTTCTAAAATACGATAGTGGCCGCCAGGTGTGCGGGAAGCCTTAATCAGTCCTTGTTTTATCCAATTTTTAATACTATGGTGGGTTACGTGACATATCTTAGCTGCTTCAAAAGTGGTGTAGGCTTTTTGTTCGCGATCAGACACTTTATGTCTCCTTGTATGGATTACGGAAACAATCAGTTTCCGAAGTATTTACTTATTGATGGATCGAACCGTAGTTTTAAAATATTTTCATTTTGCTCACTTTCTAAAAGTATATCGATTTAGTGATGCCAAGTCAATTGGTGGTTTTTCCTATCAAATTTCTTTTTTTGGAAAAATGACGGTGCCTTTCATTTTTAAGCAGAAAGAAGGATAATACGTGGATAATGAATAAAAAATAGATAAACAGTTGTCAAAATGTTAATTGAATACTTGTTAAGGATAGGTTAGCTTTAGGCAGTTTATGCCGACCCTGCTTCGTCGATAGGCCATTTTAATTGCAGTGAGGTCTTTGAACCTGGCTTTCGCTCAGGCATACGGAGAATGAGACCTTGTGGTGTGGGTTTCGGATGGTCGTGGGTTTGCTCGGGTGTATTGGATAGACTTTTTACTTCATCGTACATCTCAAGAAGTTCCTGTTGGCATGTGGAGCATCCTGCCAGATGAGACTCACATTTCGTGCGGTCAGTATCGTTCAGACTATTGTCCAAAAATTGAGCCAACATTTCATCGGAGACACATAATCCCGGAGAAGTTTCAGAGGGTGTGTTAAGAAGTTTAGAAATAAATTCTCGTTCGAGCTCATATTGATTATGGCAGGACGCACATTCTTTACATCTGTTGAAATGTACTTCAACTTCGGAACGGATTTCGGAGTCCAGGCGCCCCATCACATATTCTTGGATTGCAAAGTCGGTAAAGCATTCTCGAATGGAATCCGGTGTTGGAGGACTCATAGCGTTTTATCCTTCAGCGTGTCATGAAGTTTTGCTTTAGCCCGATGCAATCGGCTGGCTACCGTATTTATACTTATGTTCAGGATCTCAGCTATTTCAGAATATTTTCGTCCCTCTTTGTAGTATAAGTTTAACATAAGCTGTTCCTGATGAGATAAGGCCTCTATGGAGAGGTCCAATAGCTGGCGTTCTTCTTTATCAATGGCATTTTCTTCGGGAGTAGCGGCAGTATAGTGATGGGTTTCCCGGGCCATGTTTTGGTACGCACGGGTTTTGGTGGTGACTTTTCGGAGTTGTGATAACACATGATTATGAGCGACGCGCATCAGCCAGGCATTGAGGGAAGATGGCGTGTGGAGGCGACGTAGGGCGGCGTAGTTATCTTGGGTTATGTGTAAAAATATATCGTGTGCCATTTCTTGGGTATCGCTTTGATTGAAGTGTGATGGTTGGTACTTGCTGATGGCGCTGGATACCGCCATGGATATGTATTCATAAAAAATAGTATAGAATTCGGCTTGACTGGCATCGTCACCATTGGCACATCGTGTGATTAGTATGACTATTTCATCCGGTGATATGGATCTGGTGTATTTATCCATTGCCAGGAGCAGATGATTGCGACAGTAGTATTTTAATGTCATCGATCAATTGAATTTCTTCACTCAGAAAACCATCTGCAAGGAGGTTGATTTGCCATGGATATAACCCCATATCCAATCGGTAGGTGATAATCCAGATACAAACGGTCAGGATCGCTAAGCCATTCAGTATCCCGTAATACCGCATGGCCAAGGAGGCATACACTTTTCGATATCGAGATTTAGCAAAACGGTGGGTAGTATCGATTTCTTCAGGCCGTCCTGTCCTGCGAGCTACCTCCTCCGGTGGGGTTAACGTAATAGCAGGATATATAAATCCAAATAGCACCATTATTCCCAGGGTTACCGACCAAGCCACGACAGAAAACTGAATCAGTTCTATGGATTTATTGCTGATATGCTGGAGAAGAGTCATCAAATAAAGCAGCACTAAAAGGAAGAAATTTCCCCCAAGAAGCATGGTTTTACCCATGGTGGTATGGGGAATGGTCCAGGCTGATTTTTTCAGCCCGAATAGCTTGTAGAGAAAAAATAAACCAAACCAGAGTATAGATAATATTAAAATACTGCCTGAAGTGATTAAAAGAGGAAGTAATATTACATTTTTTTCTTCAGTTAATTTATCGCTGCGTTCAGCTTCAAAAGCGGTTAGAAGCTCCAAGGCTTGCTGTAATCGCAATCGTTTCTCAATGGTTGGCTCCACATTCGCCCCGAGTGTTTCGGACTCCAGCTTTTCTAGTAATGTGAAAGCATGTATCTGATTTTCAATTCCTAGAATTGCTTGCAATGTACCTGTAGGCGAAGATTGAAATGCTAAATTTTCTCCCATCTTCATCATCTGTTCGAGCCAAATTCGACTATCGTCAGTGTGCCCATTTTCAATTTCCAATGTAAGGAAATTGAAAATTCTATTCGATAAATACTCCAGTGGGGCTATCATCTCTTTGATAATAGTCCGGTTGTGTTCGGCATAGATCTCGCCAGTTTTGGGATACTCTGTAAACCAGAATGGCTTGGGATAAGCTAATTCATGGTTTCGCTYGTTTATTCGTGAAATCGTTGCCATGGCGCGATTGTACCCGGCGGTACTCCGGTCTATTTCAACCAGGCATGCGGCTTGCAAGTACCCGGGCAGCGCATTAGGCGTGCTGCCTTCGAGTAAAAGGTCTACCAGCTTGAATTGATTCAATGCTTCTGCATATTGCCCCTCCATATACAGACGACACCCATAGCGGAGGATAAATAATGTATTTTCCGGGTCGATTTTCAGTGCTTCTTCGTATGATTCCAAAATTTTATCGGACTCTTGGCGAACAGCCAGTGCTTGAGAGTATTTGGCAGTTTGCTGTTCGTTTTGTTCTTTATCAATTTTTATTGCCTGCAGTAAAAATACCCGAGCTGAATCTTTGGGCAGTGTGATAGCGTGTATATATAGTGATTCGGTATGGTTATATCGGAGATATTGCTCGGAGATATACATGATGAATGTCAACAGGACCATAGCAAGTATGCTGAAGCGGAACGCCTTTCGGCTCCTTCGTGCCCCGGCGATATCTCCGTGATCGCCGTAGTCAGGAAATGTATGGTTGTCGCTGCTCACTACTTTTTACCCAGGTATTGGCGTGTGAAAATCTTGATGAGCTCGACAGCGGGTTGGTCGAAGGTGTTTACATCGAACAAGCGTCCTGCCATGGCGGTTTCCACTTCCAGCATATAAAGCAATTGCGCGATACTGTATTCGTCTACACGGGGTATGGCGATACGAATGACGGGACGGTCACATTCTCGCAGGGCATCCATAGTCGCTTTGCGTTCTGAGGCCATGAGATCGTTCATGGTTTTCCCTTGAAGGTATTTCAAATCGCTAAGCTCTTTAGGGATCCTCGGTATGGGTAATTTWGTATTGAATCGTGTTTCTTCCAGAATGGTGATGATTTTGTCGTTAGGGCCTTCCAGATAGAGTTGCAGTTGGGAATGCTGATCGGTGACTCCCAAGGCTTTAATAGGAGTCTGACCAGCATGCCAGTTTTCATTGGTGCCGTCCAGGTTTTCTTTTTTCCCCAGGCTCTCGGCCCAAAGTTGACGATACCAGTCGGCAACATCACGGAGCTTGTCTGAGTAGGGCATCATGACCGCCTGAGTCTTTCCTTTTTTTGCCCATGCCAGGTAATGAAGGGCAGCGCGCAGATAGGCCGGGTTTTCTTTCAGGGATGGCCGGGATGTTTGCTTGTCCATGGCTCGGCATCCGGCGGCCATGGCGTTAATATCCATACCGAGCATGGCGGCCGGGAACAATCCTACAGGAGAAAAGATGGAGAAACGCCCCCCTACGTTCGTGGGAACGAGCAGACTTTGCAGGGTGTATTTCTTCATAAAAAAGTGGAGCGGGTTGGGTTTGGTACGTGGAGCCCTTGGCCCAGTGGTCATAACGACGTGATCTTTGAGGTTAGACGCGCCCAGCGCTTTTTCCAGAGTATCCAGTACGATGAGCATTTGCGAAACGGTTTCAGCGGTGCCGCCCGACTTTGAAATGATGTTGAAGAGGGTTTTTTCCGGGGGACAGACTGCCAGCATTTGGGTAAACGTATCGGGATCTACGTTGTCCATAACGAACAGCCGAGGTGTGCCGCCGCGAGCATGGGTATCAAGCAGATTGTAGTAGGGCGGCTTGATGGCGGTGCAMAGCGTGGTGATTCCYAGYGCYGAYCCGCCGATGCCCAATACRACCAGATTTTCATAGCCCTGYTTCTTGAARGAGGAGGCCATCTTSTTTATGGACGCWAGYGATTTTCGGTCTTTGTAYAGATCGTAGAAGCCGTATTCCCCGGAGATGCGTTCCTGCCGCATGGCTTTGTGAGCCGTTGCGATTATGGGCTCGAGATTCTTCAGTTCCCCTGGCGTTGCACCGTGATCCGCTGAAACGGCGCTTGAACGGGCGCGGGAAACATCAATCTTTATGTCATTACTCATTTGGTGTTGACTCCTTGGTGGAAGAGGAATTGGATTCGAAAAATTTGTTTACGGCCAGGTGAACCTCTTTGAGAGGGCCTTTAACGGTTTTCAGGGCAGGCAAACTTTTCAGAAATATCTTGCCGTAATGTTTCGTCAGGATGCGTGTATCCAGAACAATGACAACGCCCCTGTCGCTTTTTCGACGGATGAGACGACCGAATCCCTGACGGAATTTGATGACGGCCAGCGGTATGGTGTATTCCATAAACGCATTTCCCCCGCTCTGTTCGATTTGTTCGGCGCGGGCCTGAATTATCGGCTCGGTAGGTACCCGAAAGGGCAGTTTTGGGAGTATAACACACTGTAAAGCTTCTCCGGCAACGTCTACCCCTTCCCAAAAACTATCCGTCCCGAAGAGCACGCTGTGGGTATCGCTCTTGAACCGATCCAGCAGTTGCGTACGATTCTGCGATCCCTGCTTGAGAGGTGTGATGCCTGCTTCTCTAAGTTCGCTCTCCAGTTTCTTATAAGAAATGTTCAGAGCATAGAACGATGTAAATAAAATGAATGCGCGACCATGGGTGGCTTTAAGAATTTGGCGGATTGCTTCGGTACACTCGTCAATAAACGTCCTGCTTTCCGGTGTAGCAATATCGTCTGGTATACCCAGAATCGCTTGTGCTTGAAAGTCGAATGGGGAATCCAGGAGGCATGTTTCTACGGGGCGATCCTGGATTCTGGATAGCCCCGTGCGCTTGAGAAAAAAATCGAATGACTTGCCTACTGACAGCGWAGCAGATGTGATGGCCATGGATTTAAAATTGGGATAGGCCCATTTCGCCAGTTGTTCGCCTATATCCAGCGGACACTGTACGATTCGCACAATATGAGTTCGGTCGGCATCGATTTCCACCCAGCGCACGGTATTTTCCAGTAGGGATTCGGACAGGCATTCGGCCAGCGCGTTGGCTAGACGTTGCAGTCGATCACGGTAACCTTGCAACTGAGCGATCTCGGTACTAAGCGGGTGTTCCTCGTCTTCCACAGGATTAGGCACAGAAGCCATTTTACTCAGGAGTTGTGTACAGAGCCGCGCCAGTATATGTAATTCTTCCGATGCCGGGATGAAATAAACTTTATGTATATCACGTATACCCGGTTCCTGCAGGATGGCCGGAGTGAGCCGCCATTTAATGTCCCGGCCGATTTGTTTGCAGGTATCGGCGGTGTAAGATCGCATAGATTGAAAGGCAACGACCAGGGCTTCCCGGGAGGCGGCAATGCCGGGCAGCAGGGTATTGTCGATCATATCCAGTAGCTGATCCTGGGTTTTGGTGTCCATGTTTTTACAGTCGTGGATTACTTTACGTTTGATAAAGGGAATCAGGCCGCGTTCCTGACCCCGTTCTTTGGAGACAAAACGGCCCAGCAACGACATGGCACCGTTTTGGGTTGCTTCTATTCCAAAATACTCTGTCGCGGAGTCTTCGATATGATGACCTTCGTCGATGATGAGGCGTTCGTAAGCTGGCAGCACGGCCAGGGATGAGAATTGGCCAGTTTCCTTTTTGATAGCCAGATCGGAAAAGAGCATGTGGTGGTTCACGATGAGCAGATCGGCCTTTGCGATCTCCCGTCGCGCCTTGGATACGAAACAATTCTTGGCGGCCATGCATTGGGAAGCGGTGCAGGTATCGGACTCGGAGCACACACGCTCCCATAGGTGATATGGAGGAACGAAAGACAGATCGGATTTACTGCCATCATTCGTAGTCTCTGCCCACGCAGCAATGGATTTCAGCATTTCCTGATCTTCTTCGTCATCAAATAAAGTAGCTTCGGATAATGCCCGGTCCAGGCGTTTCTTGCACAGATAGTTGGCMCGGCCNTTTAMCRRSRMCNGCCGAAAAWGTRGACCCCARRACATTCTGMAGGAGSGGRATATCTTTGTGCATRATTTGTTCTTGCAAATTGATGGTACGGGTGGAAATGACGATGCGCTCCCGATTTTCCACGGCCCATTTTATTGCGGGCAGTAGATACGCCATAGTTTTCCCAACTCCCGTCGGGGCTTCCACCACGGCAATGGAGTTTCGGTTGAAGGCTTCGGAAATGACTTCCATCATGGTTTGCTGCTGGGGTCGAATTTCAAAATCAGGGATGGCCTTGGATAAACGACTTCCCGGGCTAAGGAGATTGGAAAGTTCGTCGGGGTTGAGTCGCGTCTTATTTTCGTCCAGATACGGCTCGATAACGGCATACACAGATTCCACCGTGTTATCAATGATGTATACACCGTGACCGTTGTGGCTGTACATAGCCGCCAATTCCAGGTCGGCTTCGGATGGGGTCAAATTGCCAGAGGGGTGGTTGTGAATAACCACATCCCGACGCGACAATCTTTCAAACACGGCTGGTACAGCACCCTGGTGACCGCGAGCACACACCACAGCCGTTTCGACAATGCCTTCCTCGCTGAGGGCACCGGCAAAAAAGACTTCGTTCCCCCCCGCTTCTCCGATGGCTTCCTGCATGGTTCGGATGGCGTTGGCGGTAAATCGCTGTGTAGCAGGTTGACCTATAATGGTTTCCATGGAGCCCCGGTGCTATATATTCCTGGAAATGAGTTTTARAAATTCCGTGCGCGTAGTGGAGTCCGTAAGGAAACTGCCTAAAACGGAYGACGTGGTCATGACCGAATTCTGCTTTTCCACCCCCCGCATCATGGAACAAAGATGACGGCATTCTATCACAACCCCCACTCCTTCTGCTTGGGTGGCATCCATGATTTCCTGAGCGATTTGAGCTGTGAGACGTTCCTGAATCTGGAGCCGTCGGGACAGGAGATCCACGATACGGGCCATTTTACTTAACCCCAGAACGTGTTTATTGGCTATGTATCCGATATGACATCGACCAAAGAAGGGAAGCATGTGGTGTTCGCACAGGCTGTAGACCTCAATATCGCGGGAAATGATCATGTTGTTGGACTCGGCTTCAAAGATGGCGCCGTTAATGATTTCCTCCGTGGTTTGTCGATAACCGGAGGTAAGGAAATTCCACGCTTCGGCAACACGATGGGGCGTTTTCAGCAGCCCTTCCCGGTTGGGGTCCTCGCCGATTTCCTCTATCAGCTCGCGAATCAGTTCTTCTACGCGGTCATTATTCATGGTTAAACCTTTCTTTCAATGTTCGTGTCAGTAGTACGTCTTCAGTCAATTCCTCTTGAAGCAAAGGCAAATCCGCCAGCAGCTCGTTGGTATCGGGCAGCACTAAATTCGGTGCGAGTTCGGCCAAAGGTATAGCGACGAAAGCTCGGATCCGAATATCAGGATCAGGGATTTCAAACTCATCGGTATCCTGCACTATGGTATCAAATAACAGAATATCCAAATCAATGGGACGTGGCGCATAGGTATCGCAGGTCCTCTTTCTTCCAAGGCGCTCTTCAATGGGACGGAGAATATCAAATTTCAATTGCTGTAATTGATGCGCGGAATGTATCTTCACAGCACCGTTTCGGTACGGAAGCTGATCCGGCCGACCTAGAGGTGATGTTATATAAAAGGTGGATATGCCGAGCAGTTCCAGATCATCCGTCTCATCCATGAGTTCCAGCGCCTTGGGTATATTTTTCTCAGGTTCGATATTTGACCCTATGGAGAGGTAGACATCGTGCATGATCGTTCGCTTTAGCCAACCTGCGGCTGTGTACGGGTTATCTCAATGGCAACACTACGGGCGAATCGCAGGGCGCCGGGCTTATCTACCATCACATCAACTTGACGTACCTGTGGATTTTGCAATGCGATGCCGGCAATTTCGTCGGCCATTTTTTCCAGCAGAAAAAACTCGGACTGCTGTACCATTTCGACGACGTCCTTCTTGATTATTTTGTAGTTAATGGTGTCGTCGATATTGTCACTCTGCGCGGCGACACTCAAATCCGCATGCAGCGTTATATTGATGATGACATCCTGCTTGTCCTTGCGTTCCTCAGGGTAAATACCGAGAATACAGCGGATGAGCAGATCGCGTATGTGGATTCGGTCCAACGGGGGGTTACCCATAGAATTTTCCTTTCGTATGCCGACCTCCGTCAACGTATATCGTTTGTCCCGTGATAAACGGACTCTCTAAAAGGAACAACGCAGCATGTCCAATATCTTCCGGCTCACCAAAAGTTTTTAGAGGGTTAGTATGAGCCAGCTTTTCCAGGTAAGACGTATCGTGGCCTTCTGGAGGAAGGATCAGGCCTGGTGCAATGGCGTTAACGCGGATATTCGGAGCCATTTCCAGTGAAAGTATACGGGTCATGTCGAATAACATACGTTTGCTGAGATGATAGGACACATGCTGGGAATCGTAGTCGTCCATACGGGTGTCCAGCATATTGATAATACAGCCTTTTTGGTCCGCTTCGTGCATGGATTTTGCCAGTCGATAGGGAGCTAATGTATGGAGGCGTAAGTTTTCCAAGATCGAGTCTTCAGTAATATCCCATACAGTATCGCTTGGGAAGATAGACGCATTATTGATAATGGCATCTACACTTCCCGCTGCGTTTAGACAATCTGCGAAAAGGGATTCACAGGAACGCGGTTGTGTGAGATCGGCTTGGAATAACCGTGCTGTGACTCCTTTCGCATCCAATTTTTTAGCAAGAAGTTCTGCTTCTTCCGATGATTCACGATAGTGCAGCAGAATAGTGGCACCTTGATCTGCACAGGCGATGACCATAGCCCTGCCCAGGCGTCTGGCAGCACCCGTGATAAGAATGTTCTTATGTGCCAAAGAGGATTTGGCCACGATTCACCTTATTTCAAGGGCGGGGCTTGGCTTGCCGCGTCCTGAATATCGGCTGCAGGTACGATGATAGCCATTACGTTATCCTGCATGCCGCCTAACATACTCATGGCGGAGCCGCCAGTGCTTTTGATGGAACGGAGCAAAAATACGCCGATGAGATTGCCGTCCAACGTGAAAGCCGGGGATCCCAGTCCTGTTTGAGAAGGGTCATTGCCCGGGAGATAGAACGTACGCGGCTTGGTCACGATGGCTTGAATACGTTCCAGAGAAACAGAGTGCGTGCGCCGTGCAACTTTTCCTAACTGGTTGATGGTGACAATTTGATCCAGATAATCCGGCTCACCGGGATTCTCCAGAGAAATATAATCCATGGGTGTAGACGGCTTTTCCGTTGGGCGAACAAAGGCCATGTCCAAATCCTTGTCCCTAAGAATAATCTCAGCCGGAATTTCCGTTCCATCTGCGGTAAGAATCTTCACATCGCGGATCTCGGTTTCCATCTGCATGTTTTCCATACCCGCCTGACCAGCCATCATGTTTTTGATCAAGGATGTGGGGTCTGTCTCGGACAGGGATACGAGTGTCAGTCCGTCTTCAGAGATGACGGTACCGGTTACTTCACTTTTAGATTCGTCTTCCTGAGAGCCCATGCCGGGGAAGGAAAATTTCATTTTCATGACCACCTGAACGGTGACCACGGCGCTTTTGTGTGCTTCGAAAATTTCACGGCCCTTATCACTAACGGCATCGGAGTATGCTGATAGTGTGATAAGGGAAAGAAGGATGGTGGTGACGCAGACGCGTCTTGGAGTGTTGGTCATTGAAAAATTCCTTGAGTTAGGGGTTAATCCATTTAGGTTCTAATTCCACATATACAGTGTAAATACCTCGTAAGACTTTCAGCACAACTGAATCGGGCTGATCATCCGAGATTGTATTCATAATTTCCTTTAAATCATCCACACTTGAAACAGGAATGTTGTCAACTTCCTGCAATAAATCTCCAGATTGCAGCATGCCCAGTGACGCCCAGCCGCCTGATTTTACTTCGGATATGAGCACTCCGGATTCTTGTCCTCCCCATTTTCCCCGGGCATCATCGAAAAATGTAATATCTCGTGCAGTGTATTCGAAATTATTATCTTGATATTTTGGCATTTCTCGATTTAGTTTAGGAGCGCGAATGAGCTCCACTTCGATCACCTGCTTTTGCTCATCACGTATGACGGAGAGTTCCACCATTGACCCAGCGCGGTATGCACGAATCAACGTGGGGAGTTCTTCGTAGTCTTCCGGCGCTGATGCAGTCAGGGGTTCTCCGTCGAGAGCCGTAATCAGGTCCCCGGTTTGCAGACCCGCTTTGTCGGCGGAGCTATCTTTGTAGACTTCGGTAATACGGAATCCTTTAATAGAGGTATCATTCATGGCTTCAGCAATATTTCGTGTAATGACCTGAGTCTTAACGGGGAGCCACGCTTTTTTTACTTCCAGGCCGGGATCGTTCAATTCTTTAATACCCACGTCTACCACGGTTATAAAAGATCCGTTACGCCGCTCGRACGATGTAAGGGTGGTTTGGGGGGTATCGCTGCCTTTGGTGATTTCCGTAGTGGCTTTATGAAGATCGTCAAGATTTTTTATGTCATATTTCCCGGCCTTCATGAGTATATCGCCGCGACTTAGCGCTGGTTTGGCATCGCCTGCCGGGCCGCCAGGTCGTACACTGGTAATGAGAACACCATCCCGGGTATCACGTTTCAGTTCTTTTGCCATAACATAAGAAATATTTCGGGCCGTTATCCCCCATTGTTTCAATTCCGTTTGACGAGAAAGATAATTCTCCCGTTGCACGGGTGTAATTTGGAGAGATTTGGTAGTGCTGCCGCGTAAAACAATCGCTTCCGCTGCTTCTCCAATGGTCATATTGGCTACGAAAATATTGAACATGGGAATATCTTCATCAAATCGTACAGTAAACGGATTTCCACTTATGGACAGCAAAATGTCGCCGGATTCAATTCCGGCATTCGACGCAGGTGATCCATCGATAACGCTGGTAACCAGGACTCCCGTATCATGATCGCCGTGCTTCAGCAAGGGTTGAATATTCAATCCCAACCAGCTGCGGGAGACACGCCCATCATCAATAATATCCAATGCGATCTGTTTGGCCAGGTTACCGGGTATGGCGCCGCCGAGACCGATACTGATTTCGTTTATGCCGATAATTTCCCCTCGGTCATTTACCAGGGGGCCGCCAGAATTACCACCATAGATAACAGCATCGTGGGCAAACCAACGTACCAACCCGCCCACATCTTCCCCATCCAGCTTGAAGCCGCCAAAGCCCATACGGCGCGGCAAGATCATTTCATTATTACTTACGATTCCCTGCGTAATAGATTGAGACAGGGACATGGGACTGCCCATGGCGAACACCAAATCCCCCACTTCGACCTTATCGGAATCACCGAATACCGCCACTGGAAATGTTCGTTTATCCGAAGGGAGCAGTTTTATGACAGCTATATCGGTCATGGGATCGGTACCAATCAACTCTGCTTCTATTTCCTCTCGGTTGGACAGAGTACACAGCAAACGCGTGCCGTGTCCCGCCACATGGTGATTGGTGATTACGTATCCATCCGCCGAAATGATGGCACCGCTGCCAGAGGATTGGTATTTCAATTCTCTGCCATCTCGGTAATCCACAGAAACGACATGTATTCGGACAAGGGAAGGCTTAACATGAGTAATGGCAGCCTGGATAGCTTTTTCACGGGATTCTGAATCAGCAGCGGATGAATTGCCAGCGTATGTAAATAAAAATGGGATAAATAGGACTGTAAATAGACGCATAAAAGGTTCCTATATTGTTGATGAATTCATCAAGTAGTAGCTTACCAATTTAGAAGATTGAGGGCAAACCTTAATAAATGCACTGTTGCAAAGGCTATTTTGAATTTTTTTTCAAACTGGGCCGTAAATCTGTGTATGTGGGCTTGGGGATATGGTGCAGAATTGCACTTGTGTATAGGGATACCCGGTGATAGACTGAATTCGCTGGGTTGAGTCGGTTGGTATTGGTTAGGCCATTCCTTTTGACTCAACTACATTGATTCGGGCATTAGGCTCCCCGACGCCTAATGTCCGTTTTTTGTACTGGCAAGGCTATATGTTCTAAACAGAAGCGGCTGGAGAGACGAGCCTACAAAGTTAACTTGACTGCAGTTACCCTTGGGGAAGGAGTGACTTGAAAAGTATATCAAGTGACGTTACTTCGCAAGCCCGTCTCTCCAATCGCTTCAATTTTTATTTAAGCTGCTTACTCTTCGCTAAGAATCGCTTCGCATTTTGTGAATTGAGTTTCTACTGAACCGGATGAAAAATCCGGAATAAGTTTTACATAGGCTTGACGTGCATTGATAGATTCGGATGTGTTATTCGGAAGAGTCAATGTAGTTAATCCTGCATTGGATAACTTCGCCGCATCGATATACGATTTGAAAATCGGCTCATTATTTTCTGAATAGACATACACAAGATAACCGGCTCTATCGCCCGCTAAGGCCACGTTGGGTTTCCATGAAAATTCCAGTTGCTTGATTCGGCGGTTATTTATATTTTGTAATAAATAGCCGCTATGCCCCATTACTTTTTGCGAGGAAGTATTCGATTTAATGGAGGATTGGTAAGCCAAGACTGCAGTATCATCAGGGTGGATTGAGTTCGTCCATGAAGTTTTAGATTCAATATCAACAGTATACGGCTTTAACACAGTTATACCTGGCGATACATGAATACCCTGACCGGGTGCGATTTGACGAAATAAATCATCAATATCTACTTGTACTTCTCCTTCTCGTACGGCAATGGATGTAGACTCGGGAGATACTTCTACATTGAAAGAGGTTCCAAAAACGGTAATATCACCGGAGGGGGTAAGGACTTTAAAAATCCGAGAATCCTTACCTATATCAAAGAATACTTGCCCCTTTTCGATTCGAATTTTACGGTCATCGTAAATACAGATACGGGAGTTCTCGTCGAGTTTTATATGTGAACCTCCAGCCAGGGAAATCATCATTTGAGAATGGGCGTTGGTTTCATAGCGGTCCCCCTTCAGTGTCAATCCTTGAAGAGAGGCTGGAGTGCGCTCGATATGATCAGCTTGAATATAGGCAACGGTACCGTTTAACGCGGTAACCATACCTATAGGTGATTGCAGGGGGTCATCGTAGGAAGGCCAACTTTTACTGATTAAAAAAGCAAGAAAGACGAGTAATCCTGCGGCAGCGATGGGAACCAGACGAGACATACGCTCCCGATATATTCGAGGGTTCTTGGCTCGTTTGTTTAACCCCGATACATCTAACAGGGTATATTCCATTTCAGGAAGATGATCCAATACTGATTGAGTGAGATTACGACTTAATTTCAATGGAGCAAGGGTTTCGTACAATTCGACGGTACTGTGTCGATGCCGTTCGAGCAAGGCTTGGCATTCAGGGCAGGCACTAAGGTGGCCATCCAGGATCACCTGCTCCGAACTGCTCAACTCACCGTCAAGATGGGCCTGCAGCATCTGGTCTATTTTTGAGCACGATGCCAATTCGCATCTCCCTCGTTTGCTTCCGATTCAGTCAAAATACTACGCAACTGGCGACTTGCCTGCTGCATGATGCCGCGGATTTCATCCTTCGAATCCCCGGTAAATTTGCTAATTTCTTCGTAACTCAACTCTTGCATATAGCGCAAAATTACTGGCAGCCGATACCGTTCCGGCAATGTGTCAATTGCTCTTTCCACTTGCTCCAAACGCTCTTTACTTTCCAGCTGTTTGCTGGGTGAAGGCTTGGCATCTTCAATTGATATAGTACGCTTGTACGGAAGAGGTGTTTCATATTCACGGTYTTTTCCATACCGACGCAGCCAATTCGCYGCTGTTCTACAGGTTACCTCCTTGAGCCAAGGGCCAAACTTCTCAGGGYATTTAAGTCGGGGCAGACTTTTATACGCGGCGAGAAAAGCATCTTGCGATACATCTTCCGCTGCGTTGTATTTTCCTACATAGTAAAATGCTGTTGCGTAAACCGAGGCCTGATAACGACTAACAAGCGAACCGTATGCATCGGTATCGCCTTCCCTGCATCGCTGCACAAGAGTAGCATCATCAGTTTCCATATCAACCTTCCCCGGTCTATATAGTTAAGTGGGTTTTCAGAGGTCGCAATACACAAATAGTTCCAAAATGGTACTATTTTAAAAATTGTAGCTTTTATAGTAAGGTGCAGTGAAGTACAGAGTCGCTATGAGTAAGCTGAGCTTCATGCTGATGTTCCAGAACTTCCATGTGGCCTATAGCAATGGAAAGGCCCAAATGGAGATGAGGCGGTGGTAATTTGGGGAAAAGCTGCTTGGAAACAGCATAGGGAGTGGTATGTCCGCTCTCAAGGAGAATTCTCACTTGATCTGTTCGTTTGGCCTGTCTTTCCAAAATACGATCCACTGCTTCTATGTGATTATTGAATGGTTTGCCATGACCGGGCAAGCAAATTCCCAAGTCCAATTCACGGGATTTCTTAAGAGAGGCTTGATATTCAACAAGACTTCTGGCTCTGGCTTGACCTTTTTCGGGCCGTCTGAGTAGAGGATTGGGATTGGTGTTGGTTAGAATATGGTCGCCAACGATGGTATACCCCTTGTCTTCTTGTATGAAAAGGGTGTCTGTAGGGGAATGGCCGGGTACGTAGTGAATGGTATACCCCAGCACGTTTTCCTCATCGAGAATATGGTTATGCAACTGAAATGGTTCTGAAAAGCGTTTGAAACGGTCGTACAGGGAGTTGGCTTTCTCCAGAATATCATCCRGCACACCGAATTCTTCCAGAATGCCCATGAAAAAATCACGACGCAGGACGGCATCGTCTTCATCGATCCTGCCCAGCCTATCTACATTAGGCTGCCCATACGTTACGGCGTCTGTTTCTTCCATCAGTCGACCCAGTAGGCCCATGTGGTCCCGGTGACCGTGGGTTACAACGATGACATCGATGTCGTTTAAGGTTAGACTAATATCTGCCAACTGGCGAACCAGTTCGTCGTAGGTCTTATCCGTATTCAAACCGGTATCGAAGAGAATAACCGGATCCCCTTTAATTACGAAGGCGTTGACGGGGCCCACGGGAAACGGCGTAGGGAGCACGATAGTATGGATGCCCTCTTGTGTGAGAAATAGTTCTGGATCGGGGGCGACTGCCTGGTTCATGGGACTACATAACCCCAGGTACGTTGATGTAACTCAGGTAGGTCTCAATAATCTGGGGACCATAAAACAGATATACAATACCGCCCATCACAATATAGGGACCGAATGGCAGGTAATGTCCCACGTTCTCCTCTTCATCGTCTTCAGATACGGCGGTTTGTTTACGGCCGGCAAGGATAAGGGTAATACCTATACCGCTGCCAAAAAAGGATGCCAGAATAATAATGAGGAAGACCCCCCATAAGCCAAAGAAGGCACCAAGCATGGCCAGGAGTTTCACGTCACCGAATCCCATACCCCGTTTTTTCAGGAGCAGGAGACTCAACAGATCCAGTCCGTAGAGTATACCGCCACCAGCGAAAAGTCCCGCGATGGCCATGATGGGATCGTCCAGGTGCAGACCGCTTTCAGGAACCATCATGGCGATGAGCGCACAGACGATGCCTAGGGGCATACCGGGAAATGTAACTTCATTGGGGATGGTCCAGTCAGCCAAGTCGATGAAGGTAACCAGTACCAACGATGCGACAAGAATCATGTAGATGGGACTGGCCAGGGTAAGACCGAATTTCAGAAATACAAGGAGGAACAAGATGCCCGTAATGGCTTCCACCAAGGGATATTGCCAGCTGATAGGTGTTTTGCATGAGCGGCATTTTGCCCCGAGTATGAGCCAGCTTATAACGGGTAAATTGTCGTACCAGGTGATAGGTGTTTCGCATTTCGGACATCGGGATCTTGGCTTTATGACGGACAAACCCTGGGGCATGCGGGACACACAAACATTGAGGAAGCTGCCGATCATGCCTCCCATAATCAAGCTGACCACACTGAAAATGGTGTGCAGTGTGTCCAGCTGGTTGGCGGTCAAATTATCAAACATAGAATGAGTATCGTTCCTGTAAAGGTTGTAAAAGCGTGAATTATAGCCTAAATGCGCCGTGTCATTAAATACGGCCTTTGGTCGCGTCCACCAGTGTTTTCACRAASGCCCCAACTTTTTTCGCTGTCTCCGGGGTGTCGCCCAATTCGCCGACCATACGGACAATCGCGCTCCCCACCACAACGCCGTCGCCGTAGGAAGCTATTTCTTTGGCCTGTTCAGGGGTGGAGATRCCGAATCCWACGGCTACRGGGATATCGGTATGCTCCTTTATTTTTTTAACCATSGGAYGTACGGATTTATCGAYGGATTGTTGTTCTCCMGTGACTCCGGTRCGGGAAACGTARTAGATGAACCCGGTGGAGTGTTTGGCTATCAGCTCAACGCGGTCATCGGTGCTAGTGGGTGCCAATAAAAATACTGTTGCCAGTCCTGCGTTAGAAAAGGCTTTTTCATATTCTTCGGCTTCCTCCGGCGGCAGGTCAACGCACAAAATTCCGTCCACACCAGCTTCCTTAGCGTCATGAGCGAGCTTTTCGTGTCCATAAACCAACACCGGGTTGTAATAGGTGAAAAGGAGAATAGGGATCTCCGTTGATTCGCGCAGGTGCTTTACCCGGGCGAGAATATCCTCGATAGTCACGTCGTTCAGGAGTGCCCGTTGCGCGGCTTCCTGATTTACCGGGCCGTCAGCAAGCGGATCGGAGTAAGGCACGCCAAACTCAATGATATCGCTTCCCGCTTTTTCCAGCTCCAGTACCAACTCCTCCGTGATATCCAACGTGGGATCGCCAGAGGTGATGAAAGAGATAAAMGCCTTCTCTCCCTTCGACTGCAGTTCCTTAAATTTCGCATCAATCCGGTTCACTAGAATTCCTCTCTAGGTAATATGTACTTGGCGGCCTGGACTACATCTTTGTCGCCTCGTCCAGASAKGTTGATGATGACGATCTGGTCTTTATCCATCTTAGGTACGATTTTGATGGCGTGTGCTATACCGTGGGAACTCTCCAACGCCGGGATAAGTCCTTCCAGGCGGCTGGATAACTGAAATGCCTCTATGGCTTCGTCATCAGTAGCGTAGCTGTATTCGATTCGACCGATACTGCGCAGGTAGGCGTGTTCCGGGCCGATACTGGCATAATCCAGTCCGGCTGAAACGCTGTGGGTGTCCTGAATTTGACCGTGTTTGTCCTGCAGCACATAGCTCATGGCACCCTGGAGCATGCCCACTGTTCCGCCAGCGAATCGTGCGGCGTGATTACCCGGTGTGATCTCGGTACCCCCTGCTTCTACTCCTATCATTCGCACGGTTTCATCTTGAATGAAATCAAAGAAGAGTCCTATGGAGTTACTGCCTCCGCCCACGCATGCGATAAGGAGATCMGGCAAACGGCCTTCCAATTCCAGAATCTGGCTTCGCGCTTCTTTACCGATGACCCTCTGGAAATCGCGGCACATCACCGGGTAAGGATGGGGGCCGTGGACCGTACCCATGATGTAGTGCGTGTCGCCTACATTGGTGACCCAATCACGCAGCCCTTCGTTGATAGCATCTTTAAGTGTTTGACTGCCGGAGGTGACAGAATTGACTTTACTGCCCAGGAGCTTCATACGAAACACATTAAGTTTTTGACGCTCGATATCTTTTGCGCCCATATAGATTTCGCATTCCAGACCCAACAGAGCGGCTGCCGTAGCGGTGGCTACACCGTGTTGGCCTGCGCCTGTCTCCGCGATGATACGTGTCTTCCCCATTTTCTTGGCAAGAAGAACCTGACCCAGGGCGTTGTTAATTTTGTGTGCGCCCGTGTGGCACAAATCCTCGCGCTTGAAATAAATCCGCGCACCGCCTAGATGATTAGTAAGCCGTTCGGCGAAATAGAGCGGTGTAGGCCGTCCAATGTATTGATTCARRTATTGCAGGTAGGTCTCCTGAAATTCRGGGTCTTCTTTGGCGGCGYTATATGCATCCTCCAGCTCTGCCAGSGCAGGCATRAGGGTTTCGGGTACATAYTTGCCKCCGAAMTCGCCGAATCGNNCCCTCGCKYSWSRATACGGATACGGCTTTGGCGTTTCGGATAAAGTCTCGGATTCGCTCATGGTCTTTTTTCCCAGGTTCGCTTTCCACGCCGCCAGCAGTATCGACGGCATACGGGCGAACGGTGTGAATGGCTTGGGCTACGTTATCGGGGGTTAATCCCCCAGCCAAAATTAAAGGTCTATCTAATTGGACTGCTTTTTGGGCTGCTGTCCAGTCGCATGTAATACCTGTACCACCCGGATCGCCGGGTACATACGCATCTAATAAGTATGAAGAACATGCATAGGATAGCATTTTTTCAGCATTAAATTCCGGGCCCACCCGGAAGACTTTGATGACTTTTCGGTCTATAGGCGCGATGGTCTCGGGCGATTCGTCTCCGTGAAGCTGCAGCATGTCCATGAATTCAAGCCAACCYGCATAAAGTGTGGGATCGGCATTGACACTCACCGCGACGTTGATCACAAAGGGCGGTAATTTGCTAACAATATCTCGTGCCGCATCCGGTTCGATATATCGATTACGCTTTTTCGCTTCCTCGGAAAAATTAAATCCCAGGGCATCGGCTCCCGCGTCGCATGCAGCCAGGGCATCTTCCAGGTTCGTGATGCCGCAGATCTTTACCTTCATGAGGTGCCCATGATCTCGCGGATCTTGGCGGCAATATTCTCGCTGGTCACAAAGGCTTCTCCCACGAGAATGGCATCCACTCCCCCGTCTTCCAGCTTTTGCACTTGTTCGCGTGTGTTAATGCCGCTTTCACTCACCAACACCACACCGCCCGGCACATTCTTTTTCAGTTCCAGTGTACGCTTATAATCCACATCGAAGGTGGACAGATCGCGATTGTTGATGCCGATAATGCGTGCCCCCGATTCCAGGGCCCGTTCAATTTCCGGCGCGTCGTGGGTTTCCACCAGTACACCCATACCCATGGATTCAGCCAGGTCCCGAAAATCCCTTAATTGTTCATCGGTGAGGATGCGCACGATAAGGAGTATGGCGTCGGCATTGGCGGCTCGTGCTTCATAAATCTGATAGGGATCGATGATGAATTCTTTACGCAGTACGGGCAGCTTTATGGATCGTTCCACTACACGCATGTTGTTCAAGGAACCCTGGAAATATTTTTCATCGGTCAATACGGACACCGCATTCGCGCCGCATTGTTCATAAATAGATGCCAGACGTACCGGATCTGCATCTTCCATCATGATGCCTTTGGAGGGGGAAGCAATCTTCACTTCGGCAATGAGACTGATGCCTTCGGTTCGCAAAGATTTGCGAAAGTCGCGTGGTTTCCGGGCTGATTTAATCTGGTCTTCTAATTCAGATAACGGCACCTCTGATTTAGCTTTGAGGACAACCTCCTCTTTATACGCACAGATTTCATCCAGAATCATGATGATGCGTCCTGTGTAATTCTCACCAGGTCGTTTAATTTACCCAAAGCGGCTCCCGATACTATTGATTGTCGCGCAATATCCACGCCGTCCTTCCAGTTCGATGCCACATCGGCAGCTTGAAGGGCAGCAGCAGCGTTGAACAGGACGATATCCGTAGCAGGACCGGGATTACCTTTCAGTACGGACGTAAGAATTTCGGCATTTTCTTCGGCATAACCGCCTTTTAACGTATCCAGTTCCGCTCGCTCTAACCCCACTTCCTCGGGGGTTATCTCGTATAACTGAACATCCCCATCGCGCAGTTCAGCCACACGGGTAGCGTCACACAAGGTAATTTCGTCCAGGCCATCATTACCTGCCACCACRAAAGCRCGYTTSGCWCCCAGATTGCCYAATACCKTGGCGATTTCTTYYACRCGSGATCSGTCAAAAATRCCGATCACCTGMCGATCYGCCCCYGCCGGGTTGGTCAAYGGTCCYAGAATATTGAAWACGGTGCGTGTCTTCAATTCCGATCTGGGCACCGCTACATGCTTCATGGCACCGTGTAATGCGCGTGCGAAAAGAAAGCCTATGCCGATCTCATCAACACATTGACCGACTTTTTCCGGGGAACTATCCAGGTTCACTCCCAACGCTTCCAGCACGTCCGCACTGCCGCATTGACTCGAGGCACTTCGGTTGCCGTGCTTTGCTACGGCTACGTTTGCTCCTGCCACTACAAACGCTGCTGTGGTGGAGATGTTGAACGTGCCTGATTGATCGCCGCCGGTGCCGCACGTATCCACCATAGGGTAACGTGAAGTAATAATGGGCGTTGCCATTTCACGCATGGTCGCTGCCAGCCCGGTAATCTCCTCCACGGTCTCCCCTTTGGTGCGAAGACCGATGAGAAAACCGCCAATCTGAGCGGGAGTACATTCGCCTGTCATAATATGTTTCAGGACCTGGGCGGCATCGTCGCGGGTGAGATTTTCGTTGTCCGCAATTCGGGCTATGGCATCTTGAATTGTCATGGAGTTATATAGTCTTAGATCGTTTATTGGTAATGGGTTAGGTGGTCGAGATTAACAAGGGAGTGCCCAAAAAGTCAAACCTGCGACTTAATCCCGGGCATTGGCGATGTATTGTTCGGACTGTCCTCGTGCAATAGATAACGTCTGCCATCGTTCTCCCAGACGTTCTTTGGCAAGCTGTACCATCTGGCCTACATGGTAGGATACGTGAAACATTTGGCGATTTATTCCGTCCAGCAAGGCCAATTCCTGACTTCGTATGATGATGGGTTTGGCCAGTTCATCGGCTGTAAAAGATCCGACAGCCGTCAGCAGACACTCCCAGCCTTCTTCCCACAGTGCGACAATTTCGTCTTTCGTCGGCGGGGTGTCAAAGAGGAACTCGCCGTCTCGATTACGATACGATTTTTCTCCATCGGTGGTGAGAGTATCCGTCCATCGAGACAACATATTGCCTCGCAGGTGTTTGATAGTTAAGGCAATAGAATTGCATTCCGAATTGGGACTCCACAGCATGTCTTCAACTGAAAGTTGAACCAGTGTTTTGTCACCCAACTGTTTCATAGTGGTATAGCGATGTATGGCGGAGTCCAGATATAGTTCTCCAATAGTCTGATTCTCTATTTGCTGATCCATTGAACGTCATTTCCTTAGAGTAAGAAGGTCGAGGCCAGGCTCAAAATCAGAAAGAATCCGCACATGTCCACTACGGTGGTCAGGATGGGTGCGGCGGCTACGGCGGGATCGATATTCACCTTTCGCAGCAGCAAGGGTATCGCGCCTCCCAGGGCCACGGACAGCACGGTGTTGAGACTCAACGCCAGTCCTACTACCAGACCCAACATCATGTCTCCTTTCCAAATCAAAATGAACCCGCCCAGCAAGATACCCAATATCATGCCATTGAATATACCTACAACCAGTTCCATGCGTACTACGCGGGCTACGTCCTCATGGGTAATCAGCCCCAGGGTCATTTCGCGAATGGACACCGCTATAGCCTGATTTCCCGAACAGCCGCCGGACGGTCGCAGTACAGGCAGTGTTGGCGCAACCAGAAATTCGCGTGGTGCCGATCCCGCGCACCAGCCAGTTTCCCGTGCCCGATGTGTTGGGCATACCGGCGGCACAACCCACCGAAAACTTGGCCCGCACTGCCGCAACAAACCGGCTGGAGGCCGGGACCAAAGCCTTGTGTGACAATGCCGCGCGCAATATTGACGGGCAGGTTTTGCAGGTGAAACGGATCAATACCAATATGGCCTGCGAACCATTGGCCAGTGGCTGGATTTGTCAAGCCAGTGCCGAGGCCGAATGCACCATTGCCGAGCCGGTGCAAACCAACTGGTGCCACGTTAACAACTAAGTTTAGCGGTTATGGGCCGGTAGGATAAAGCCGAAGATGGCCATGG
>NVWG01000181.1 GCA_002746185.1 Candidatus Hydrogenedentota bacterium | reverse complement strand
GGGTCGTGGCTTGCCAGCACAGCCAGCATGGACATGCGGTCGTCTATCGTCTCGCCCATACCGATGATGCCGCCGGTGCATAACGTCACACCTGCGTCCCGCACTTCTTTCAAGGTATCGAGGCGCTCCTGATAGGTGCGCGTGGTGACGACCTGATCGTAAAATTCAGGGCTGGTGTCCAGATTGTGGTTGTAGGCGGTGAGTCCTGCTTCGCCGAGACGCTGAGCCTGGTCCGGTGTGAGCATGCCCAGGGTACAGCATGCTTCCATACCCATCTCGCGTACACCTTTGACCATTTCCACGACCTGATCGAACTGTTCATTCTCCGGAGCATCCCGCCATGACGCGCCCATGCAGAACCGGGTCGAGCCGTTGGCTTTCGCTGCCTTGGCTGCTTCCAACACACTGTCCAGATCCAGCAGACCGTGATCGTCTACTTCGGCATCGTGGTGTGCACTCTGGGGGCAATATCCGCAATTCTCCGGGCATTTACCTGTCTTGATGCTCAGGAGGGTACAGAGCTGTACCTCTTCCGGATWGTGATACTGGCGATGAAGGGTCTGGGCGCGATACAGCAAATCGGTTAACGGTAAATCATGGACCGCGCGTAATTGTTCAATGGTCCAGTCGTTACGCAGATCCGGGACGGTTGGCGCGTTTACAGCCATAGCTAGAATTCTCCTGATGCTTAACTTTTAGCTTAGGATAATAGCATTTCGGGGTAGAATTTTCGAGGTTTGCCCTGAAATAACTATTCGTTGAGGGTAATTTCGATGGATTCTTTGAACAGTTCAATCATGCAACCCTATTGACAATAATATTAGTTACTGATATTTTACTCACATTATAATAGTATAAAAAGAAACAACAAGCATAGAAAGCGTTCATGCAATTCACTCAAAACCGTTTTACAGCACTATCATTTTTGGCACTACTAAGTGTGGCTACACCGTCTTGGGGGCAAGCTACCATTACGGGACTTGGCGATTTACCCGGCGGAAGTTTCTCTAGTGAGGCTAGTGGGGTMTCAGCCGAYGGCTCRAYCGTCGTGGGTSWWAGTKWYAGYGGCTCYGGTACCGAGGCRTTTCGCTGGACCTCCGGCGKYGGYATGGTTGGTTTAGGYGATTTGACTGGTGGRAKTTTCTMTAGYSAGGCWARTGGGGTMTCAGCCGAYGGCTCRAYYRTYGTRGGYCWTAGTTTCAGYGGCTCYGGKAMCGARGCRTTTCGCTGGACCTCCGGSGKTGGYATGGTTGGTTTRGGYGAWTTGMCTGGYGGRAKTTTYTWTAGCSRSGCWWATGGGGTMTCAGCCGAYGGCTCGACTATTGTAGGCCATAGTTTCAGTGGCTCTGGGAACGAAGCGTTTCGCTGGACCTCCGGGGGTGGTATGGTTGGTTTGGGTGAATTGCCTGGCGGGAGTTTTTTTAGCGGCGCTTATGGGGTATCAGCCGACGGCTCAATCGTCTTGGGTGCTAGTTCTAATGCCTCCGGCTTTGAAGCGTACCGCTGGACCTCCGGGGGTGGTATGGTCGGTCTGGGTTATTTGCCAGGCGGAAGTTTTTTTAGTGCTGTCGGYGRSGTAWCAGCCGAYGGSTCAATYGTYKTGGGYKMTAGTKMTWMTGSYTCMGGCTTTGAAGCGTACCGCTGGACMTCYGGSGGTGGTATGGTCGGTCTGGGTGATTTGCTGGGTGGGAGTTTTTTAAGCGTTGCCTTCGGAGTATCCGACGACGGCTCGACGATTGTTGGATATAGTGAAACTGGCTCGGGAAAAGAGGCGCTTATTTGGGACGCAACCAATGGAATGCAACGTCTGGAAGATGTTCTAATCGCCAATGGTGCAGATTTGACAGGTTGGACGGTACTGACTGAGGCAACCGGAATTTCATCGGACGGGCGTTTCGTCACTGGTTATGGTGAAGGCCCATCCGGTACCGAAGCCTTCATTGTAGACTTAGACCCAGGTCCGGTCGTGGGTATGCCCGCTTCGAATAACGGTATCCTGATTTTTTTGAGCATACTGATCGGTCTGACGACGTTACGGCGTTTGAGCCGAGTAGAAATTTAAAATTAGATGATGGGTTGATTTAGCCATTCGTATATAAAATTAGCCAGCCACAGTAGAGCGAAATTATCACTTCGCCGTTGTTTTTTGTGAAGGTTATTATTCGTTGAGCGTAATTTCGATGGATTCTTTGAACAATTCGATCATACTGCCCAACTCATCGCGGGAAGCGGTGAGGGGCGGCCAGAGGTAGAGCACTTCGCCCAGGGGACGGATGAACAGGCCCAGACCCATGGCGTGTTCTGCGATACTTCGTGCTAAATCGGCGCCGCCGGACTCTTGTTTGAATGCACACATGGCAATGGTGCCCAGGGTCTTGGTGTATTCCACRCAGGGGTAGGATGCTATTTCCACGAATTCTTTTTCCAGTACACTCGCTGCGGGTTTTGCCTGACCTACGATGTCTTGGCTGGTGAAAATATCGATGGCGGCCAGTGCTGCGGCTGAGGTGATGGGGTTACCGCAGTAGGTGTGACCGTCATAAAACGTGCGGTCGTGGGTGTCGTCGCTGCGGAACGAGTTGTATATGGTTYCTGATGCGATGGCGGCACTCATGGGCAGGTAGCCTCCGGTGAGTGCTTTGCCGACGCACAGAATATCCGGAGTGATCCCCGCCGTTTCACAAGCGAACATATTGCCTGTGCGTCCAAACCCTACGGCAATCTCGTCGGCAATAAGGAGCAGGCTGTAGTGATCGCACAGTTCCCGTACCCACCGGAGATATTCCGCTGGGTAAATTCGTATACCTGCCGCGCCCTGACACAATGGCTCCAGAATGACCCCTGCCAGATCGCGATGGTGTTCCTTCACGTAGCCTTCCATGACCGAAAATGCTTCCTGTGCATGAGCCAGATCCAAATCGGTATCTGGATTGCTGCGACGGTGGGGCATGGGGGCGGCAAACGACCGTTTCACCGCCTTCTCGAAGAAGTGGTGAAAGGTAGGGACGAATCCTACTCCTACCGCGCCTAGCGTGTCGCCGTGATAGCCTTCTTCCAGCGAAACGAATTTCACTTTTTGCGGTTCGCCTACGTTGTGCCAATACTGGATCGCCATTTTGAGGGATGCCTCTGTGGCACTGGCACCGTCCGAGGCGAAATAGCAATGGTTCAGATCACCGGGTGCCAGTTCTGCCAGACGCGCTGCCAATCGGATAGCGAGAGGATGAGACATGTTGCCCAAGATAGACTGTTGCAAAATACCCGCCTGCTCGCGGATGGCATTTACGATGAGAGGGTTACTGTGTCCCAAGGCCACGCACCACCACGAGGCGATGCCGTCCAATACTTTCTGACCGTCGTTGGTGTACAGGTAGGAACCTTCGGCGCTATCGAAACATACCCCCGGTTTTTCCTCGTAGCGATTGATGTCGGTGTAGGGATGCCACAGGTGTTTCAGATCCAGCTCAGTCAAATTGTCGATGTCGATAGCCATARATCGGCTCCTTATGGAAATGGAATTAACCTCTATTGTCGCGTATACGACTCAGGATGTCCAGAGCGCGACTAAATCCGGGCAGCATGTCTCAAAGTGAGACCATGCGATATCCGGGTCGGTGTCCAGATTGTTGAGGTAATCGATATTGCCCAATATGCGGACCTTTCCGAATTTCGCTATGGCATCCGGATTGTCCAGCTTGATGAAATCCGGTTCCACATCTTCTGTCTCATTAAACACCACGCCCATGATATCCAGCCCGGCATGTCGCAACTCGTTAATGGACAATAGCGTATGGTTGATGGTTCCCAGACCGCGATGCGCCACCAGCAATACCGGCCAGCCCAGGGTCACCATGAGATCCAGCATGGTCCGTTCTTCATCAATAGGAGCCAGGATGCCCCCCGCTCCTTCTGCCAGGATTACATCGTGGTCTGATGCGAGTTGTGTCGCGCAGGTAACGATGTGGTCCATATCCGGAGTATGTCCTGCCAATCGCGCAGCCAGATGTGGGGAGCATGCGGGTTCGTAGGTATAGGGCATCATCCGTTTTTTTTCGTCTTTGGTGGGTACATATCCGGTAGCGGTAAGATGTACATCCAGGTCCGAGGGTATGGCGATTGCATCAGAAGCGTCTTCGTTTGGTATTCCCGTCTGCATGGGCTTCATGGTCACCGCGTCGATTCCCCGATTCCGCAGGGCGCGTACTAATCCGGCAGTGACAATCGTTTTGCCTACGTCCGTACCCGTAGCGGTGATGAAACAATGCTTCATGAGGCGATGCCTGCATGGGCCAGCACAGCGGCGAGTGTATCGGCTAAGCGAACCAGATCTGCTTCTTCGTGGGCCAGCGTGACGGAGATGCGCAGCCGTGCCGTGCCCTCGGGAACGGTAGGCGGACGAACTCCAGCCACCAGAATGCCTTGGTCGTATAATGCTCGGGATAACGCCATCACGGTGGCGTTTGATCCGATGGTGATGGGGATAATTTGAGATCGATCTTTAGGAACTTCTACACCGCGTTCGCGACACTGAGCGCGCAGGAAATCAGATCGGCTCAACAGTTCTTCGCCCAAGCCGGGTTCCGCTTCCAGAATGCGTAACGCTTCCAATGCGCTGCCTGCACACGGGGGTGCCAGACCTGTGGAATAGATAAACGACCGTGCTTTATTGAGGAGGAGATCGATAAAGTCTTTGGAGCCCGCTACGAAACCGCCGCCGCTGCCCAGGCTTTTGGTGAGAGTGCCTACTATGATGTCGGACCGAATTCCGGTTTCGTGGCAGAGACCCCGACCGTTACCGAACACACCCAGCGCATGGGCTTCGTCCACCGCCAAATAGGCATTATGCTCGCGGGTCAGTGCGGACAACGCTTCTATTGGGGCGTGATCTCCGTCCATGCTGAACAGGGTGTCTGTTACAACGACCCGACGCCCTGATACGTCCAGCTTCTTCATCAGGGCCGCCGCTTGGAGAGCGTCGCAATGGGGATAAATGTATGTGTCAGCCTTTGCCAGTCTGCATCCGTCCACGATGCTGGCGTGGTTGAGTGCATCGGATAATACGGCTCCATGAGCTTCTGCGAGAGTGGTGAGCATGCCCAGGTTTGCCTGAAATCCGCTGGGGAAWACCARYGCCGMTTCCATRCCTGTCCAGTCCGCMAGCCGGGCTTCCAATTCGGCGTGGATGGTGAGATGTCCCGCCATGAGCCGCGATGCTGTCGCGCCACAGCCAAACTCGTCGACGGATTTTTTAGCAGCCTCCTTGAGACGGAGATCACTGGCGAGATTCAGGTAATCATTGGAAGAAAAATTCAGGAAAGGCTGATCGTCAACGACAACTTTTCCGCCAGCGGAGGAGAGAGTCCGCAAAAACCGGGTCAACTCGTCGTCGTCCAGTTGCTGTAGTTCGTGTCGTATGGATGGATCGGAATGCATGGTCACCTGTGTCTGAATTGAGCCGTTGATCATGACTCATAGCCCCTATAATTGCAACTTTTATGCCTGCACAACCAAAGGGTACAATACAATCTTCAACATCATGGAAAAAATCATTTGTCCTCATTATCTCCCCATAGTGAACCGTTTACTTTTGATGAGCAATCGTTTTCGGCTTCTCAGATTATCGAAGGGTTGACGCAATTCATCCGGCCTGAGCGTATGGAGAAATTCCGTCGTGTGATCGAAGGGCGCACCTATACGGTGGTACCTGTTTTGGAAGGGTTGTATGATCGGGGTAATGTGAGCGCTGTGTTTCGTACTGCCGAGGCCTTGGGATATCAAAGGCTCCATCTCATCGAGAATCAGAAAAGATTCAAGAAGGCTAACCGCGTGGCGCAAGGGGCGGAGAAGTGGCTGGATATAGTGAAATGGAAATCTACGACTCCCTGCATCGCCCAGCTCAAAGAACAGGGGTATCGTATTGTGGCTACCCACATGGAAGGGGGACGTCCTATCGAAGAAGTGGACTTCTCCACGCCAACGGCTAYCGTATTGGGCAACGAGAAAGAAGGGGTGAGCGAGGAAATGCTCGCCTCGGCTGACGAACGGGTGGTGATCCCTATGTCGGGATTCGCCCAGAGCTTTAATATTTCTGTGGCAGCGGCTTTGTCCTTGTATCACATCAGCCAGGCGCGTTCCGCCACGCCGACGGGTCATGCGGATTTGAATGAAGCCCAGAAAGAGTGCCTGCTGGCATCGTATTGTTTGCGTAGTGTGGACCATGCAGATAAGCTGTTGTTACGGGGCTGAACTGGGTATAAATATGCTATCATGTGCGGTTCATACCAAGGCTGTGAGCATAAACGAGCGAATAAATCATAGTGATCGATAGTGTTTTAGTCGAAGTAATTTCATAAACGATGATGGAGCAGCATGCAGACCCGCAAGGAAATACGAGATCAAATACTGGACTGCGGTGTGGTGGCTATTGTACGCCTGTCGGATGGAGACCAGCTTCGTGAGGTTGCTGAAGCCATCTATGCTGGCGGGGTGACGGCCATGGAGTTCACTCTCAACACGCCCAAGGCTCTGGAGTCCATTCGGGAGTGCAACCGGGAAATGACGGAGTGCGTTATCGGCGCAGGGACGGTTTTGAATGCCAAGGCGGCGCAGACGGCTCTGGAAGCGGGGGCGCAGTTTATCGTTTCTCCGGGCACCAAAGCTGATGTTATTGAGGTGACGCATCATTTTGGGAAGGTGGCTGTGCCTGGAGCGTACACGCCCACGGAGATCGGCGTGGCAATGGATCTGTATGCGGACATCATCAAATTGTTCCCTGCCAAGGGATTGGGTCCGGCGTATGTGAAAGAAATTCGTGGGCCTTATGACGACGTGTGTATCATGCCTACGGGCGGGGTGACGCCGGAAAATGTAGCAGACTACATGGAGGCGGGGGCTGCTGCAGTGGCATCCGGCGGCGGTCTGGTGAATGATGCGCTGGTTCAATCCGGAGCCTTTGACACGATTACGGCCAATGCGCAAGCCATGAAAGCGGCGATGGACGCTGCCCGGAAGGAGAACGGCTGATGACGATTATGCAGCCTGAATTATTTTACATCGCCGACCCTATGTGCTCCTGGTGTTATGGCTTTGCTCCGGTGATGGAAAAGGTTATTGAGAATTTTGGTGACGATATGAAGATCAATCCGGTGGTGGGTGGACTTCGTGTTGAGGGCGCGCACCTTTTGTCGCCGGAACTGAAAGAAACCCTGGTTCATCATTGGCACGAAGTGGAGAAGCAGTCGGGGCAGCCTTTCAACTATGATTTTGACGTGCCGGAGAATTTCGTTTACAACACCGAGCCATCGTGTCGCGCTGTAGTGACTATGCGTCGCCTTAAACCCGAGTCGGCCTTTCCTTATTTCGATGCGCTGCACCGGGCGTTCTATGCGGAGAACAAAGATGTAACCGATACGGCTGTCCTTCGTGATGAAGCCGAGAAATTCGGACTCGCCCCGGCTGACTTCGACGAATGGTTCACCCACACGGAGACGTGTAAGGAAACCTACGACGACTTCGCGTTCTCTCAGGGCATGGGCATCACCGGATTCCCCAGCATTGTCCTGAAAGACGAGCGGGGTCTGGCACTGCTTACGGCGGGGTATC
>NVWG01000180.1 GCA_002746185.1 Candidatus Hydrogenedentota bacterium | reverse complement strand
TCGGTCTCCTCTTTGGACGTTATCCACTATGGATTTCCAAACTCCAATGGAGTGCTATCTTAGCAACTCCGCCGGAGCCGACCTTCTCATCTTATCTCCTGACCAGCCACTTCCCAACCCGAAGGGGCTCCGCATTTTCCTTCGTTGCGCCAGAGTCTTCAGCGTCCACGCCTTCCCAGATACAGATTGTAGTTAATCTCAATTATTAAGATCTTTGAAAACATGGTAATCATCAAGCAGAATTTTCAATATCAATCTGGCGAGATTTTATCAGCCGTAAGAATGCGGATAAACTCTCTCGCAGCTCGGGTCTGGTAACGTCCTGTACGCCAGATGGCGCCGATGGTGACGCTGGGCAGTCCAGGGATTTCTACCGGGATGAGTAACTCTTCTKCTTGTTCGGTGATCACATCGTTGGGCACGATGGAAATCCCCATACCCTCCGTCACATACCGTTTGATCACTTCGAAACTTCCCGTGTGCATGGCGACTTGGGGCGTGAAATCATTTTCTTTAAAGTAACGATTGATGAGCGTACCTGTACGCGTCTCGGGTTCCAATAGAACGAACGATTCATCGCGCAACCATTTGAGCGTGGTCTTGTGTTGGTGTGCCATGGGATGGGAATGAGGAACCAGCAATACGAGACGCTGATCGTAAAGTTTGCGTACTTCCAGKCCGGGGCGATCCATAGGGAGGGTGATAATACCCAGGTCGATGTCTCCTTGTTGCACTGCATCCGCCACTTGATCCGAGGAACGACTGAAAATTTCCAGGCGTGTATTCGGCAGAGTCTTCTGTAAGGCGCGCACATAAGGCGGAATGAAATACAACGCATTCGTATCACTGGTGCCGAAACGCAGCGTCTGATCTGCCGCCTCATCGAAATCGAGTATCTCCTGCTCCAGACTCTCCGCCGCCTGCAACAATTCCCGACCTTTCTGATACACCAATCGTCCTGCCGGGGTAGGGGTATTGTCTTTTCGGTCCAGAAGCTGATGACCCAGTTCCTTCTCAAGTCGCTTGATCTGCTGACTCACGRCGGGCTGGGTACGGTGAAGAAGATCGGCTGCCTTGTGGAAATGGGCCGTATCGACGACGGTACAAAAACAGCGTATAGGCTCTAAATGCAGCACGATCACTCCAATAAGTAAATCTTATCAATATGATAATTATAAATCATTTGTATTATCAAGTCCAGTGGCGTACTTTATGGGCGTTCAACCACTTCCAGAGAGGAATACAATGTCTGACAAGAAAAAGGGATTGAGCTATCGGGATGCCGGCGTGAATATCGATGCCGCCGACGAGGGTTTGGCCCGTATAAAAGAATCAGTGAAGCGCACCTTTGACCAGAACGTGCTGCAGGATATCGGCAGTTTCGGTGCCATGTATCGCTTCGATCATACCGCCATGGAGGAGCCGATACTGGTWTCCAGCGTGGACGGYGTWGGCACMAAGCTGAAGGTGGCGTTCATGACSGGGAARCACGAGACCGTWGGTGTRGATCTGGTGTCCCATTGTGTAAACGATATTTTGGTGCAGGGCGCACGGCCCATGTTTTTTCTGGATTACCTGGCGTTCGGTACGTTGGATCCAGAGGTCGTGGAAAAAGTAATTACCGGTATCGCCACAGGATGCCGTTATGCAGGATGTTCACTCATCGGGGGAGAGACAGCTGAGATGCCGGGCATGTACACGCACGGCGAATACGACTTGGCGGGAACCATAGTGGGAGTCGTCGATAAACCAAAAATTATCGACGGCTCCCAAATACAATCCGGCGATGTGATCATCGGATTAAAATCCAGCGGTCTTCATACCAACGGGTACAGCCTGGCGCGGAAAATATGTTTCGAACGTGACGGATTGAGCGTTACCGATCCCATGCCGGGCACAGGGCAAACGGTGGGGGATGCGTTGATGGCGCCCCATCGCGAATACGCTCGGGTGATGCAAATTGTGATGCGCATCGTAAATGTAAAAGGAATGGTGCATGTAACGGGGGGCGGCATTACAGATAATATCCCGCGTATCCTGCCGGACGGTCTCAAGGCGGAAATAGATTTAACCGCTTGGGAAGTACCTCCCATATTTAAATATTTACAAGAAGCCGGCGGTGTGGAAGAAAAAGAAATGCTCCGCACGTTCAACTGTGGCATGGGCTTCATGGTGATGGTAAGTGCCGACGAGAAGGACCGGGCATTGGATGCCTTTGCTCAGGCTTTGGAAGACCCTAAAGTTATTGGACGAATAGTGGAAGGTGATACGAACGAGGTGGCGTATTCAGGGGGATTTAAGTACGCCCCCACAGTGTCCTAGGAGCTGCGACCATGGCGCATCGCATAGAAGTGGGAATGAAAAGGGATCTGCGTGATCCGGCTGGCGAGCATGCACAGCACCAGATTCTGGAAGATTTGGGAATCGTGGTGGACGACGTGCGCGTGGTGGATGTATATACCATCAATGCCGATTTGTCTCCCGAAGAGTTGGAGCTGGTACGAAAAGAATTATTCACGGACCCCATCATTCAGGAATCGAAACTGGACGGCCAATTAGCCAGCGACTTCGATTATCTGATTGAAATTGGATACCAACCCGGAGTGACGGACAATATCGGTAAAAGCTCTGCGGAAGGTATCGTGGATATTATCGGCCGATCTCTTCAAGACGACGAGGACGTTTTCAAGTCCACTCAGTATGCCGTTTCAGGTTCGGTTTCCGCCAAGACGTGCGATGAGTTCACACGCGATCTGCTGGCGAATCAGTTGATCCAACGCTGGGCTATTAAAACCCCGGCGGAGATGGAATCACTGAGCGGCGCGGGGTTGCTCGATCTCCCCATTGTTACCGACCGCAGCGACACCGAGGTACACGAGGTCGATTTGGAAATCTCGGATGACGCGTTAATGACGTTGAGTCGCGACGGTATGTTTGCCCTGGAGCTGGAAGAGATGCAGGCTATCCAGAGCTATTACCGGGACGCACGTATTCTGGAATCCAGAACGGAAATGGGCATGCCCATCCATCCTACCGATATCGAGTTGGAGATTCTGGCGCAGACGTGGTCGGAGCATTGTAAACACAAAATTTTCGCGGCGGATATAACCTATACCGATGAAGAAGGAACGGTTCATCATATTGACGGGTTATTCCGAAACTATGTGAAAGCCACCACTGATATCGTGGGAGAAAAAGTGGACTGGCTGGTCAGTGTATTTGATGACAATGCAGGTATCATCCGTTTCGACGAACACTGGAATTTCGCGCTGAAAGCGGAGACCCACAACAGCCCGTCCGCACTGGACCCCTACGGCGGCGCGATTACGGGAATTGTGGGTGTGAATCGGGATATTATGGGTGCAGGCATGGGGTGTCGGTGCATTTTCAATACCGACGTGTTTTGCGTGGCATCACCAAATTACGAAGGCGAGATCCCAGCCCGACTGTTTCATCCCAAGCGCGTATTGCGCGGTGTCCATGCCGGGGTGATGGATGGGGGGAACCAGAGCGGTATTCCAAATGTAAACGGAGCCATAGTTTTTCACGAACGATTCCTCGGCAAGCCCCTGGTTTTTTGCGGTACAGGGGGACTTATTCCCCGTACTGTCCATGGGAAACCCACAGAAGATAAACCTATTACTAATGGGGATCGTATCGTAATGCTGGGCGGTCGTATCGGGAAAGACGGCATCCACGGCGCGACATTTTCTTCCGAAGAACTCCACGAAGGCTCGCCAGCCACTGCGGTGCAGATTGGCGACCCCATCACACAGAAAAAAATGTCCGACTTCATCATGGAGATTCGGGATCTGGGATTGTTCAGCAGTATTACCGACAACGGCGCAGGGGGGCTCTCTTCCAGTGTGGGCGAAATGGCACGAGATACCAATGGCGCACGGGTGTTTTTGGCAAACGCGCCGCTGAAGTATCCAGGGTTGGCACCGTGGGAAATTTTCCTCTCCGAAGCACAGGAACGCATGACTCTGGCGGTACCTCAAGAGAATCTGCAAGCACTGATGGAGCTGGCGGCACGCCGGGAAGTGGATGCCACGGATTTAGGCGAGTTCACCGATTCGGGCTTTCTGGAATGTTTCTACGAAGGGGAGCGTATCGCGTCGCTCCACATGGATTTCCTTCACGGCGGCGTACCTACCATGCAGTTAAAGGCAATCTTGTCACCAATAGAAACCCAGCCAGAAGTATTACCCAGTTCGCCAAACTATACAGAAGAATTGAAGAAGGTATTAGGTGCGCTGAACGTATGCAGCAAAGAAGCCCTGGTGCGCATGTACGACCACGAAGTGCAGGGTCAGAGTGTGCTGAAACAGTTTCAGGGTCGGGAAGCGGACGGTCCGGGTGATGCGTCCATCATTCGCCCTGTGCCCGGATCAAATAAAGGCATCGCGATAGCCTGCGGTATCACACCGAAATACAGCGATTTGGACGCGTACTGGATGATGGCGGCGGCGGTGGATGAAGCCGTACGCAATCTGGTGTGTGTGGGTGCGTCCATAGGGACTATTGCCGGGTTGGACAACTTTTGCTGGCCAGACCCAGTGCAAAGTGAGAAGACTCCGGACGGAGAACATAAGCTGGCCCAACTGGTGCGATGCTGCGAGGCGTTGAGCGATGTGTGTGTGGCCTACGACATTCCGCTTATCTCCGGTAAAGACAGCATGAAGAATGATTACAAAATTGGCGACACGAAGATATCCATTCCACCCACCGTATTGTTTACGGCGGCGGCAGTGATGGAGGATGTGACAATCGCGGTGTCCATGGACGTAAAACGCTCCGGCGATATCGTATATGTGCTGGGTGAGACCAAAGACGAATTGGGCGGCAGCGAATATCTGGACTTGTATGATCAGATAGGTGCTAACGTACCTACAGTARATCCGGTGCAGGCACGAGCGCTTTACGAAGCGGTGCATACGGCGATGCAAGAGGGTTTAATAGCATCGTGTCATGATTGCTCCGACGGCGGGTTAGGTGCGGCACTGGCAGAGACGGCGTGTGCCGGACGGCTGGGTATGGATCTGGACWTTACGGGTATTCCRCTGGAGAATCCGTTGACGGTCCTGTTCAGCGAGTCGCAGAGTCGGCTGGTAATGACGGTGCATCCGGAATTGGATACAGCCTTTACTGCCGCGTTGGCCGGGCAGACGATTACACGTCTCGGCACGGTCACCGAAGCACCTACGTTAGTGATACGCAAGGGTGATGACGAACTGGTGCGGGCATCGTTGGACGAATTGGACCGGGCCTGGAAAGCCCCGCTGGACTGGTAGGGAGGAATGGGGTTGTGAAAGTACGCACATTGGTCATGTCGGGATTCGGCATTAACTGTGAAGCGGAGACGGCAGAGGCATTTCGTCGATCCGGTTCAGAGGCAGATTGCATTCACCTGAATGATCTCATAGTGGATCCAAGTCGTATGCAGGCGTATCAGATACTGGCTATTCCAGGCGGTTTCTCTTATGGAGACGATATTGCCTCGGGCAAGATATTTGCCAATCGACTGCGGTATAAGCTGGGCGATGCCATGCAGGAATTCGTGGCGGCAGGCAAGCTGGCTGTGGGAATCTGCAATGGGTTTCAGGTGATGGTGAAGATGGGATTGCTGCCGCTGTTCGAGGGTGAGTTTGTACAGGAAGTGACGCTGACCCACAATGATAGTGATCGATTCGATAACCGCTGGGTGCATTTAAAGAGCGACGCGGATACCGTCTGTATTTGGATGAAGGATATTGAGCAGTTGGAAGCTCCCATCCGTCATGGTGAAGGTAAGTTCATTCCCCGGGACGAAACCGTGTTGACCCGATTGCAGGAACAAGGCCAAGTGGCGCTGCGATATGTCCGTGCTGATGGTCAATCGGCTGCGGGTGAATTTCCGGCCAATCCGAATGGTTCGGTGGATGATATCGCAGGAATCTGCGATCCGTCGGGACGTATCCTGGGGTTAATGCCGCATCCCGAAGCGTTTTTGGATGGTGAAAATCATCCCAATTGGACGGCTGACGGAGCTGCGGACGAGGGCGGTGGTCTGGTGTTATTTCGAAATGCCGTGACGTATGCGGAATCTCATTTATGCGGGGTGTTAACCTAGCCTAGCTGATGGGCAGGGAATCAAACGCATCCAATGCGCCGGACCGGGCATCGATATCTTCGTACCCGAATGTTCCCAGATTTACCCACTCGTTGCTGTTCTGTTCGTAGAAATTGGACAACATGTAATATTCGTAATCCCCATTCTTCGTAGGTACACGGGAATATACATTGATGTTTCCTACGCCTTTGCCCCAGAAGAGATTAGAGCGGGCCGCATTCACCACGGCTACGAACTCGGTGTTGTCTGCGTAATCATCTGCCACCTTCAATTCACTGACCAGTAGAGTTGCCTGGGAAGTCAGGTTTGTCTTAAGCGCATGGGAATCCAGTTGAGTAAAAATGGTGGCACCCAAGGCAATCCAGATGAARGRGNNSSRRGTAMCATNCNGKTSMRRRKSSARYMKGAASWACGGGGGAAGGACATAATGTACTCCAAAATTTATACCTCAACGATATGTTCAAGACAGTTAATTCTTGTCAWGAACAAGRGCGTATACTACCACGAAATGTAAWATATAGCAAACATTCCTGCGTAAGGCGTTAGTGTCAAAAAACTTACGTTGATAGATGATGCCTTGATGCTATATCTGAATTGTTCGTGTTTGCCACAGATTATGCTGATATTGCTGATTTTTTAGTTATGGATATTTATGGTTTGTGTAGTGAAGGCCGGATGTATGAGGTGAATAAATTGCCTCACTTCGTGCTGCTTTGTTCGCAATAACATGTTTTTATAACCCTTGTAATTGGAGATGCTTTGCATCTGTGTGTTTTGCTGGATGGTTCGGGCGGTTCGCGAACCGCCCCTACAGGATTTTCCGACATATATTGCAGGACGTTTCCCACGTTGTACCTGAGTCGAAAACTCCAGCAACAACGCTGGTTCTTCTTTTTTTTAGCCACAGAGGTCACCGAGAACACAGAGAGTTTGATTTCTGGATATGATTCATTTTTTCTTTTGGAGATGCGTTGCATCTGTCGGTTTCTTTTGGTTTTACTTATTTTTTAACCGACTGGCAGGTCCTTTTTCCAAAGAAAAGGTAAAGGCGGTTAATTATGGATGCGCGTATTTTGGGACATCCCATTTATCCAGGAAGGTGCTGTAGAGGGACAGGGTTAGTCGGTGTTCTCGGGTTAACATTTGGTGGGCGACGAGTAGTGCGCTGGGTTTTTCGTAGGCGGCGTAGTAGGAATCCGATTGCTGGACGGATTGCGTCGTGAATCCTTGAGTGGACAATGCCTTCGCGGCGCGGGTCACCATGACCTGCAGCATGTGGAGATTTTCCCGGAGCATGAGAAGCTGGGCGTACATGGGGTAGGGCGGTTTCTCCATATCGCGTGTGATGCGATCTTCCAACGGTTTGTATATTTCGTGAGACGACTCATCCAGCTTGCGCAGCGCATCCATTTCTTCCCGCTCGTAAATGCAATGAGGACGTTTCGCTTCGGGCAATGCCTTCACGTCGTCGCCAGCATACGGACACGTCTTCCACTGC
>NVWG01000179.1 GCA_002746185.1 Candidatus Hydrogenedentota bacterium | reverse complement strand
TAATCAGTACATCGATATGCTGAAACTCATCGGCAATCGCAGCGCACGTATCCTTTACCGAATCTGGATCCAGTGCATTCATGGTAAACGCTGCGGCTTTGCATTCCACATGCGCCAGCGACTCGGCGACCCGCTTAACTTTTTCCGCCGTGGAACCCGTCACCACCACGGAGGCTCCGGCATCATGCAGACCCTGAGCAATGGCCGCGCCCAGCACGCCGCTGCCGCCGTTCACCACAGCGACTTTTCCTTGTAAATCGAATAATGGATGTGCGCTCATCAATTTGCCTTTGGTGTGGGCGCCCGCGATGGGTACCCTTTGCTTTCAGAAGAATCATACCGCATTCAGACATGTCAGGTGTTAATACGTACTGCCGCCCCGAAGGAGCAAACCTTGGATATGAGGATGCTCCGGCAATCAGCAATACCTGATCCATCACGGTGTAGCGACAATAAATTCATGGATGATTTTTGCGATTTCCGGGCCTTTTGCTTCCTGCAGAAAATGTCCCGCGCCTTTCACGGTCGTATGGGACTGTCCTTTCGCKCCSGGCACCCGTGMCTGMAATAWTTTATCGCCGCCTCGGGTGATGGGATCGCCGTCGCTGAAYGCYGTCARGAAMGGTTTTTCCCACGCCTCCARMACTTTCCACGCYTTTTCRTTSGCTTCCCKMGCCGGATCGTCCGGTGATGTAGGRACCCGTTGTGGCAGRATCAAYGCACCCGCTTTMTAKGTSGGATCRGGAAATGGYGCATTGTACGCYKCGGCRATTTCGGGWTTACCCACATTACCCGCTACCATGCTTCCAATCGGCATATCACCTCGGTCGATCATGGCCTGGTTCATCTTTTTCCACTGCATGAATGCCGGGGAAATAGGGCCCTCACCGCCTGTGGGCAGCCCTGTGTTCGCCACTACGATTCGCGCAAAGCGGGATTCATTTTCCGCCGCGACACGCAGTCCGATGAGACCACCCCAATCCTGACAGAACAACGTGATGTTTTGCGCATTCAACTGCTTCAGCAGATTCGCAATGGCATCCACATGAAATTTATAGGTATGCACATCCATACTCATAGGCTTATCGGATTTCCCAAAGCCAATCAGATCCGGAGCGATAACACGGTGTCCTGCTGCCACCAGCGGCGGGATCATATAGCGATACAGATACGACCAGGTGGGTTCGCCATGCAATAGCAGTATCGGGTCGGCATCCCGAGGCCCAACATCCACATAATGCATCCGGTAGCCATCCACCTCTTTATAGTGCGCCTCAAAAGGGAAATCCGGCAAATCGGCGAACTGCTCGTCTGGCGTACGCAGCACACCGGGACGAATCTCTTCCGCCCAACCCATCGTCGATGTCATTACCAACGCAATTAAAACTGCTGCAATATATTTCATCGGTTATTCTCCGTTCGTATAATTACGGCCGACTCTTGAGCCACCACTTCATTGTCGTAGTGACCATATCCGCCGCCTCAGTCTGCACCCAATGCCCCGCAGTCGGGATGGTAACCAGCGTATAATCCTGTGTAATCCAGTTCCACGTATCGCGCAGTCCGTCCTTATCTACTGCGGTGTCTTTCAGGCCATGGAATTGCAGCACGGGCATATCCAAGTCCGGTACTTCCAGTCCGCCCGCTTGCAGCACTGGCCACACAGCGCGATAATAATTCAGCATACCGTCGAAGGAAGAATTTTCAAAGGCTTCCAGATACCGCGCCTGCACTTCCGCACTTTCTTTTCCTGCCACCATGCCTGTCACCAATTTGGCACTGAACATTTTATGGGCATCTGGATCTTGAAACCGCTTAATGTACGCCATATTCGCTTCTTGGGCTGGTGTCGCGTTGTTGCGTACCGCCATATAGCCGTTGGGGTGGGTCAGGTTAAAAATCACCAGCTTATCAATTTGCGTCTGATTCATCATGGCATAGCGCCACGCCAACGCGCCGCCCCAGTCATGCCCTGCCAGACTCACAGTATCAACACCCAAATCCTTAATCACCGCTCCGATATCGGACAGGAGAATATCGAGTTTATAATTTTCTACACCTTCTGGCTTGTCGCTTTTGTTATACGCCCGGGTATCCATGGCAACGCACTTGAAATTCCCTTTCAGCCCTTCCATCTGATTGCGCCAGGTGTACCAGAAATCGGGAAACCCGTGGACAAACAGCACGACCGGACCTTCGCCTACCGTGACATAATGGATATTCACACCGTCGTTGTTCGTGGTATGGTGCTCCACCTCGTCAAACACATCCGCCGATGCAATAGGACCGACGCAGAAAGCAAACGCAATAAGAGGAAATAACAGGATCTTTGAATACATTTCGATAGTCTCCCAAGTTGAAAAAACAATTACAGCCATAGTGCCATACAGCAAGGCTGGATTCTAGTTTTTCAGAAGGGAACGTACTGRAAAWTTACCGCGATGGCAGGGCTGCTTCGAACCGCTCGATAAGATCCGCCGTATCTTCCATGCCTACACCCACTCGAATCAGGTATCGGGACAGGCCGTGGGATTCCGCCCAGTCCAGCTCATCGTAATGGGCCAGCAATATATAGGGACACGCAAGGCTGTAATTCGTGCCGAAGCTCGGCCCTTTGCAGATACGGAGTGCATCGTAGCAGGCTGGGGTGCGCTTCGCCGCGTCGTGCAGGACAAATGAGAGAAGACCACCGTAGCCGCCCCCCGGTCGTTTAATAACATCATAATTTTCGCGGGAACAATATTTTGGATAATAAACTTCCTGAACGCGTGGATGCTCGTGGAGATAATCCGCGAGCGCCTCCGTATTCACATTGATACGGCCCATCCGCTCTGGATAATCCCGGGACCGCTCTTCCAACATCACCGCATCCTCGCCCCAAAGGAGATCCTCGTAGTCGGCTTCCAGAGTCCTGTGCAAGTTCTCATAAAGCGGAGATGTTGCATTGAAAATCAACGCGCCACCCAACGTGTCGCTGATACCGCAGAAATATTTGGTCAGACTGGTCATGGCCACATCCACATGGGGCAGCACATCCACGTTWAGATATCCACCGATAGTTTCATCCACCACCAGCGGAATGTTTTTGCTGCGCAGCATCTTCCACAGTCGGGGAAAATGCGCACAACCCAACAAAGGATTTCCCGGACTATCCGTAAACACTCCGGCAATGGATTCCGACGCTATCGCAGTGCTGAATTCAGGATTCATCTCCAGTTTATCATCGGTCAAAAACGTAAAGCCTGCACCTATTTTCTGTTGAAGCTTGATGAGATCCACATAAGGGAAGCCCAGCTGTATCGTCTTAGCATTGGGTGTACGCTTTTGCAGCACACGTTGAATCGCCGCCAGCGCAGACATGCCCGTGGGATACAAAAGTACATCCTCCACGGCTGCACCTGTGTATTCAGCGATTCGATTTCGGATCGCTGCCTTGGCATCCTCACCCCCCGCAGGTTCCAGCCGTCCCTCCAGAAGCGCCTGCGCATACCGGGAACTGGTGGTATCCCCCACATGCTGCCAGAAATATTTCATGGCATCTGACGCAGCATCCGGCCCCAGAACYGCATRRACATCTCCAACYCCATACGATTCGATACGACAACTATGTCCGGATTGGGCCTGCACGAAATCTACACAACGCCCCGCTACTTTTCGGGAAGGATAGACATGGGCAATTTCGCCGGGCTGAGCGAATCGTTCTCTACATTGAGTAAAAAGACGCTCCACGAGCGGATGATATACGAAACGGGGATACCCCAGCTCCATAGCCTTGATCACCTCGGGATCGTTCTCTTCATACCCGATGACACTCTGCCAAGTGGGCAGCGCCACGGACACGGCATGAGGCGAATCGGGTATAGGTTTGCCCAGGTCTTCAGCGCGCCACAAGGGTTCGGTCAACAGCGGATGATTCACCATGCAGCCTAACCCAACGCCTGGTCTACATCGAGAATAAGGTCAGTCACAGTTTCGATCCCTACAGAAAAGCGCANCAGCGAATCGGTGATTCCCACACCCTCCCGCACATCTTTTGGAATGCTGGCATGGGTCATGGTGGCTGGGTGACAGATGAGCGATTCGATACCGCCGAGACTTTCCGCCAGAGTGAAATAGGTGAGTGTATCGAGAAATGCACGGGTCTCTTCCAGGTTCAAGTCGAAATTCGCCGTCACGATACCGGAGCCGCCTGTCATCTGACGTTTGGCCAGTTCATACTGGGGATGGCTCGGCAAAAACGGATACCGCACCCACGCCACTTTCGCGTGGCCTTCTAAATGTTCCGCCAACGCCAGTGCGTTTTCCTGATGCCGCTCCATGCGAATCGCCATGGTCTTCACGCCTCGGCTGATCATCCAGCAATCGAAAGGGGACGGGTTCAGTCCTAACGCTTTCTGGGCGAAAATCATCTTGTCCTGCCAGGCWTCATCATTACTGCATACCACACCGCCCAAACTGTCCGAATGGCCGTTGGTATATTTCGTCGTACTGGTGAGTGATACATCCGCGCCCAGTTCAAGAGGCTTCTGAAAATAGCTGGAGGCGAATGTGTTGTCCACCACCACCTGACTTCCCGCCCCATGGGCTATATCCGCAATGGCCTGAATATCCACAATTTTCAGCAGCGGGTTCGTGGGCGACTCAAGCCACACCAGCGCAGGTTTCCGCTCCGTGATTCGATTATAATTTTCCGGGTCAGTCAGGTCGGTGTATTCCACGGATACACCGAATTTTTCAAATACTTGCGCGAACAGCCGATAGGTGCAGCCATAAATATTTTCTTCCGCCACTACCCAATCGCCGCTCTTCAACGTAGACACCACCGCCGTAATAGCCGCTACACCGCTGGCAAACACCGTGGCATGGCGAGCGTGATCCACCCCGGCCAGTACCGCCTCCAGGTTTTTGAAATTCRGATTACCCGACCGGGTGTAATCGAAGCCCTCGGCATTACCCGCAGCAAAAGTGGACGTGAGGTACATGGGGGGAATAACCGCGCCCGTTCCCTCCTGATAATGAAGTCCGCCATGAATCGCCTGAGTTTCGAATCCAGGTATTTTATTTTGCGAATTATTTTTATCGTCAGCCATAAAGCCTCACTGTTTCAGGAACGCCCCTACTTACGGTGCGCCTATGCATATATTGATAGAACTTCCTAATTTAATGAATACCAGTCGCCCATTATAAGGAATATACGTGTTCGATTCTAACTATGGAGTTCATTATGAAAAATATCCTGCGACCATTTCCCTGATTGTGATGTATGCACCCAATTTGATACTATGGAAATCGTTACGTTCTCTGTTTTCATGCTTCGACAAACAATTCTGTCTATATTGAGAAGCAAAGTCAGCACATCTACCGGGCGATTTTTGAGTCCCGCCAGAACGTAGCAGTCTCTGTGGGAGGAGCGTACCTCCCTGTTCCTAGAGGTTTCGTACCGAATGCTTTGCGCTTAGAGCCGCAGGGAACATGCATTCGTTCACCGCATATTTTTTGGCATTAGGCGAGATCCAATTTATTGAGAGTATTTGTATGGATAAACTAAACAGAATATTTACACCAGGACCCGTCCCCATAGGTGAACGTATTCTGTCAATCGGCGCACAACAGCCTCCATACAATAGAACCAGTGAATTCTCCCGTTTCACCCATGAAATCCTTTCGAGTCTGAAGCATCTATTTCAGACAGATGGAGAAGTCGCTCTTCTGACGGGTTCCGGCACACTTGCCATGGAGGCGGCAGTACTCAATTTCCTCACGTCCTCTGACAAAGTGCTCATCGTGAACGGCGGTACATTCGGACAACGCTGGTGTGACCTGTGCAGAATTCACACTATACCGTTCCGTGAAATCAAGCTTGATGCTGGCGCCGATCTTGATCTCGACCAACTAAAAAACATTCTTGGCGAAGAAGAATTTTCGGCATTCCTCATCAATGCACACGAAACGTCAACCGGACAGTTGTACGACATACAGGCTATAGGCGATATTGTTCGGGATGCCTGTCTCCTTTACATCGTTGACGCCATTAGCACGATCTGCGCGGACCCGTTCCAGATGGATGATTGGAACGTAGACGTTGCCATATTGAGTTCCCAGAAAGCGCTCGCGCTGCCTCCTGGGCTTTCATTCGTGGCTATGAGTACGAACGCGATTGCTCGTTTGAGAGAACGTAATCCTAAAACTTTGTATATGAACCTGCGGGACTATCTTCGTAATCAAGAWMGAKSGCMRKWKMYYTACAYWYMYKMMWTMSKWSYMYKWYYWSMSYKKYRTYAMMKWTTKMTYRACATTCAACAAAGTTCCCTCTCAGAAGTAATCTCACAACATCACCAGCGTGCCGTGGATTTCCGGAGATCCATCATCGGTCTCCCGTTAAGCATCTTGCCTGATCGGCAATCCAACGCGATGACTGCCCTGCTCTGTGACGACATGGACGCACAGCAAGTCGTACGGGATTTGCGAACGCGTCATTCCATTGAAGTCGCTCCCAGTGGCGGAGCACTACAGCATAAGCTAATTCGAATCAGCCATATGGGTGATCAGAATAGTTCAGACATAGATTTTATCGCTGCATCACTTGCAGAGATCGTATTGCCAAAACCTGTTGAAAGGATTATATAATGAGAGTCGTGATCATGGCCGCCGGAGTAGGTTCGAGAATTCAAGGATTGATTCACAACAAACCCAAGTGCCTGATCGAAGCAAACGGAGTGTCGCTTATTCGTAGAAATGTGGAAATGCTTCGAAGACACGGCATTCACGACATCACTGTTATTACCGGATACAAGAGCCATCTCATCCGAAGAGAGCTGGGCTCTCAGGTGCGCTATTTCGACAACCCATTTTATCGCGTCACCAATAGCATCGCATCGCTATGGCTAGCAAAGGACCTGCTGGATGACGATCTACTCTTGATGAATGCCGACCTTTACTTTGAAAAAGAAATCCTCCGGATGGCATTGGATCAAAAAGACCACGCCGTCATGATATCCGATTCGACCCGAATCGAAGATGCCGATTTCCGCTTCGGCGTTGACGGAAATTGCATACGCAAAACCGGAAACAAACTCACGAATGCTGAAACGGACTGTGAATATGTGGGTATTGTTCGTATTGATAAAAGCTTCATCGCAACATTCAAACTTCAACTCGAAAAGATGGTGTCCGATCGCGATATGAACAACTGGTGGGAAGGTGTTCTTTACTCCTTTATTGAAGAGGGCATGGATATTTTTCACGAAGACGTTGCGGGCGCATTTTGGACTGAAGTGGATACGCCTGCAGATTACGATAGATTGCTTTCATGGACATCACAAGATAGAAAAGTGCATTCTCGTCGGCCTGTGATGATTCCGCTGGCCCCTGAACTCTCACCCTCTCTAAACACTGTGTCCTAGATCGACATGAATGATAAATTTCGTAAACTGTGGGAAACGAAAAACAAAAACGATGAGTGGTGGTCGTCTTTCGTTACATCTCCTTTGGCAATTTTGCTCAATTATATCATCGTTGACATCAAGTGGATTACACCCAATCTGATTACAGCCGCTTCCTTTATCGTCGCTCTATTGGCATCAGCACTTATCGTGACAGGAACACAACCAGCA
>NVWG01000178.1 GCA_002746185.1 Candidatus Hydrogenedentota bacterium | reverse complement strand
AGTGCGAGATATTAGTGTTTTACTTGTGTACAGTGATGGGAAGAAATTCCGACGTACTGATATAAGTGCCTGTGACTAAAAGATTTATGAGATGGAACTATATTAAAACCTATAGTGACTTTTGTGCGTCAAATTCTAAGAATGACCCGGTTTACCTACCAATGACTACTAATGAAGGACGTATTGTGAATATATCTTCCGTGATGATTTCCCCTTTTCTGCGTTGGAGTGGGATATGCCTTTTGATTCTAAGTTTGTCAGCTTGTGATAGGGGGGGCGAGAGGGAAGCCAAGACAGATGATAAGGAAAAAGCGCCCCTGATCATTCCCGTAGAAGCCGTCTCTCCTGACCGAGGTGATATCGCTTCTTACTTTGAGACATCTACTCGGGTGGAAGCAGAGCGTAAAGTGGATGTGGTTTCCAAAAGTACGGCGCGGTGTATTGCGTTATTGGCCGATGAGGGAGATAAGGTTTCTGTAGGCGACATTATTGCCGAGCTGGAAAAAAATGAAGCGGAGGCAATCTACGCCCAGTCTGAAATCCAGGTGCGTCAAAATAAGACAACGTATGACCTAGCGAAGAAGCAGTATGACGAAGGGCTGGGTTCGAAAATGGACATGGACAACGCCGGGTACACCCACGAGCAATCGCTGGCGACACTGGAGACGCAGAAAATCCAACTGGAGAATCTGACCATTCGTGCGCCTATCGATGGGATAATTACCGCGAGGGGTATTCAGGAAGGAATGCTGGTGAGCAGCGGGTTTACGGCATTCAGTATTATGGATCCCGGTTCGTTTATTTTAAGTATCTCTCCTCCGGAAAAAGAATTGCCTCGGTTATCTATTGGACAGAAGGCTAAAGTGCGAATTGATGCCATTCCAGGCAAGCAATTCAATGCGAGTATCCGGCGCATCAATCCCAGTGTAGACCCGGTAACAGGCACAGTGAAAGTGATACTGGATTTTGAGAAAGCATCCCAGAATCTTCTTCGCGAATCGGCCTTTGCCAGAGTAAAGCTGGTGATGGACACGCGTAAAAATGTCCTGCTGATTCCCAAGGAAGCCATCGTGGAAGACAACGGACGGAAATATTTATATATCCTGGAAGAGCAGGAGGGTGATGAAGGTGTTTCTGAACCGCACCTTGTTGATATCGCTGAGGAAACTCCGACCCGAGGCAGTCTCTTGACCCCCGAAGCAGAAGCATCGGAGGACAACAGTGCTGTACCGGTCGTGGAGCCATCGTTGGTAGCCAAGCGGGTGGAAATTTTCACGGGCTTGGAGGATAGTGATCGCATCCAGGTGTTTCGTGGATTGCAGGATAGTGATTTACTCGTAATAAACGGACAGCACTCCTTGCGGGATGGGACGCTGGTACGTGTAACGAATATTCAAAATGAGTTAGACGCTTTTTCCGATTTAACCGCTGATGAAGCTCTGGAAGCTGCTGAAAAAAAGCGGGAAGAAGGCCAGGCACCTGCTGAAAGATCCGGCGGCAGAGGCTTCCACTAATCCACAGCACCGCCTTACGTATTTTCGGAGCGTCACCGTTATGAGCGATACACCAGAGCAGCCTACATACCGATTATCCATACGTCGCCCTGTAACCATCGCTATGCTCTTTCTGACCCTGCTCGTATTCGGGTGGAAATCCTATGAAGAGCTGCCTATCAACCTCATGCCGGATATTTCCTATCCGACATTGACGGTGCGAACGGAATACGAAGGTGCTGCTCCGGAAGATGTAGAGAAGCTGGTGACGCGGAACCTGGAAGAACGGTTGAGCATCGTGTCTGGTGTAGTGGAAATCAGCAGCGTGTCTGCCGCCGGGTTGTCCGAAATCATCATGGAGTTTACCTGGGACACGGACATGAACGTGGCCATGCAGGACGTACGGGAGAGCCTGGATCAGTTCGTGAAGCCGGAGGGGGTCACTAAAAACCCCATTATTCTTCGGTACGATCCGACGCTGGATCCGGTAATGCGGGTGGCGATTACTGGTAGGGATCTGGAATCCATTTCCGATCCGGTAGAGCGAGCGGCGGCTATTGAAAATGACTTAACGGAAATTCGCGAAGCGGCGGAGGAACAGATTAAGAGCGACCTGGAAGCCGAGCCGGGTATCGCGCAGGTTATCGTAAAGGGCGGGCGAGAAGATGAAATTCAGATCATGCTGGATTCCGCTCGATTGAAGAGTTTAGGGCTTACTCCCGAGATGGTGGTTAATTCACTCCAAATGCAGAATGTGAATCTGTCTGGGGGACGTTTGAAAGAGGGGAAGGCTGAATACCTGGTACGTACGCTGAATGAGTTTCGCGATATTGACGAGATTAGAGGAGTGGTGCTGGGCAACGTGGGTGGGCAGCAATTTCGCCTTGAAGACGTGGCACGAGTCAGCCTGGGAGCGAAGGAGCGCGATACGATTGTTCGTGTTAATGGACGAGAAGCCGTTGAGCTGGAATTTTATAAAGAAGGCAGTGCCAATGTTGTCCAAGTAAGTGAAAAACTCAAGGATTTCTTCCAATTCGACCGTAAGCCGAGTTTTGCGGATGTGTTCCGGGCCAATATGATGGAGCGGATGGCGGAACGGGACACGACGGGGCGTGTAAAACGTCAACAAGAGGCTCAGGAGCGCAGGAAAGAGGCGTTGCTGAAAAAGCGTCTCCCTGATTATGCCACACCGGTATTGATTACGGACCAGGCCCGATTCATTGAGGCATCCATTCGCGAAGTACAGTCCACGGCTCTTGTGGGCGGAATCCTGGCGTTGTGTGTATTGTTTTTATTTCTACGAGAGTTTCGCAGTACGGCTATAATCGGCATAGCCATACCCATTTCAGTGGTGGCTACATTTGTGCCCATGTTTATGCAGGATGTGTCGTTGAATATCATGTCGTTGGGGGGGCTGGCACTGGGTATTGGTATGCTGGTGGATAACTCCATTGTTGTGCTGGAAAGTATCTATCGATGTCGGGAAGAAGGCGACGGCATTAAAGAAGCGGCGGAACGGGGTACGCGAGAGGTTGCCAGTGCCGTAACGGCGTCTACGCTGACCACGGTGGCTGTATTTTTTCCTATCGTTTTTGTAGAAGGAATCGCCGGACAGTTGTTTCGCGATTTAGCATTGACGGTAACTTTTTCGCTTCTCGCTTCCCTGCTCGTNGCGTTGTATCTCATCCCCATGATTGCTTCACGGGAATCACGCATGGGAGGCGATGGGAAAAGCGCTGTCTGGCTGCTTCGTTTTTATAAAGAAACACGATCATCCGGTAAAGGCATCATGACTTTCCTGATCGGCATACCTGGATATGCCTGGACCAGCGCCTGGAATTGGGTGATGCTGACCTGGCAGGAGTCCGTTCAGAGTGCGCTGCGTACTCGGCAAAAAGTATCGCTGGGAAAACGGGTACTCCTTACTTTATCCTTGCCGTTGGTTTTCGTACTGTTCTTGCTCCAATGTGTGCTGAAACTGGCCTCTTCGATAATCATAACAATATTCCTGATGTTCACCATGCTGGTGTTGGCCTTACTTTGGGTTTTAGCCAAGATTATTCGTTTTGTTTTATATTTCCCTATGCAGTTGTTTGAGCATGGCTTTAAAGCATTCCGTGGAGCCTACGCCATTGTGCTGCGTCAGATTCTTCATTTCAGCCCCATAGTAATTCTTGCCGTACTGGCCTTGTCATTTCATGCAGGCCAACAGTCGTTGAAATTAGGACGAGAGCTGATACCCCCCATGAAGCAAGGGGAATTCAGCATTCGTGTGGAGTCGAAACCCGGAACTCGTCTGGAAGATACCGAAGCCCGTGCAATGGACGTAGAGCGTATTGTGCGCGGTTTTTCGTTGGTAGATACAGTTACGTTGCAGGTGGGGTCGGATCAGCAGGGGAACAGCACTGGTGAAGGGGAAAACGTAGCCGTGCTGACAGTTAAACTKAAAAATCCGGAACAGAATGTGCAGATCCAGGACGAACTTATTGAGCGGATACGTAAAGAAGTTCAGTCTCGWATAGCTGAACAGGTTACCTTCGAACTGCCCACGCTTTTCAGTTTTAAAACGGCTATGGAGATTCAGATTTACGGTGAGGAGTTAGAGCAGCTTCGCTATCTGGGTGAGAACGTGGTGGCATCGATCCACGACGTGGAGGGTCTCAAGGAYGKGSWMTWSWKCYTSRRMMMSRRMKRTCCGGAAATACATATCACGCTGGATCGGGAGCTGCTCAATACGAAAAACCTACAGCCTTTTCAGGTCGCGCAATTATTGAGAACGGAAGTGCAAGGGGACATCGCTACACGCTTTAATCGGGGCGGGGAAAAAGTGGATATCCGGGTACGATCCGATAAGCAACACCTTACCAGTCTGGACGACCTGCGTATGCTGTCCGTGTTGGATGGCAATCCGCCTACACCCCTATCGTCTGTGGCAGAAATTACTATACAAGAAGGACCCAGCGAAATCCGACGTATCGATCAGCGTCAGGTCGTTTTGGTAACCGCAAATGTTGAAGGTCGGGATTTGGGAAGCGTGGCCAGAGAAATCGAAGAACGCATCGCGAATGTACCATTTCCAGAAGGGTATACTTATCTGCTGGGCGGTCAAAATCGGGAACTGGAAACCTCCTACGGCGGGCTGATTTTTGCCATGGCTCTGGCTGTATTCCTGGTATATGTCGTTATGGCCTGTCAATTTGAATCGATTTGGCATCCCGCACTCATCATGTTTAGCGTGCCGATGGCGTTCATCGGTGTAATTTATGTCCTGCAATTTTTCAATATCAGTGTAAGTATCGTGGTATTTATCGGAGGTATTGTGCTGGCGGGTATTATCGTAAACGCGGCCATTGTTCTGGTGGATTACATCAATCAGCTACGTGCCCGCGGTCTGGCCAAATCAGATGCCATTGTCCAGGCCTGCACCATTCGATTCCGTCCCATTATGATGACCACCATGACTACGGTACTGGGGCTGCTGCCCATGGCGTTGTCCACCGGGGAAGGCGCGGAAATTCGCGGTCCCATGGCAATTACCGTTATCGCCGGATTGTTATCGGGTACTTTGTTAACTCTGTTTATCATTCCCGTGGTGTATCAGTTCTTCGGCGGGAGGGATAAAGTATGAAGCGATCTTTACCAGCTTTAGCGCTGGCACGTCCCGTCACGGTAACCATGATGTTGATTACCCTCATCGGTTTCGGCGCGATTACGGCGGTTCGAATTCCCATAGAATTTATGCCGCCCATGGATCTGCCGTTTCTTGGAGCGTTCATTCCCTACCCCAATGCTACGCCGGCGCAAGTAGAGCAGGAAATCGCTATTCCGGCGGAAGGAGAATTCCGTACCCTGCCCAATCTGGCTGAGATGTACACCAACTCCAGTTCCGACGGTACGTTTATCAGTATGCGTTTCGAATGGGGAACGAATATGACCGAAGCCATCGCGGAGGTGCGGGACCGAATAGAACGATTGCGTCTGGTCATGCCCGAGGGTGCGGACAAAATATTCATGCGTCATTTCAGTCTGGAGAGTATCCCCATCATGCAGGTGGGTCTGGGCCGCAAGGGGAACTATGATGAATTTGCGGATCTGGTGGATAAGGAAGTGATTCCCAAGCTGCTTCGTCTTGATGGGGTGGCGGATGTGGAAGTATATGGTTATAACCAGAAAAACATTATGGTGGATCTGGACCAGCAGGCTTTGCTAAGTCATAATGTGTCGCTATATGAACTGATCATGACGCTGGATACGGCCAATGTAGATGTAGGCGTGGGGCAGTTCACGGAAGGAAATACGAAATATCACGTACGCGCCGAGAGTATGCTGGCCAGTATCGAAGATTATGATGGTCTCCTTCTGAGTAACGGTACGAGATTGGGCGATGTGGCCAAGGGGGGCTTTCGATCTCGGGAATCCGATTTTCATTTTGCTATAGATGGTAAACGCGAGATGTTTCTCATCATCACGAAAGAATCGGAAGCGAATACCGCTGCTACTTGCAAAGCCGTTGTGGAAGAATTGAATGCCATCATGGCTGATCCCATGATGATAGGTACCCAGCAGTTTATCTTTTTTAATCAAGGGGATATCATTTCCGGCGCGCTGAACGGGCTGCGAAAATCCTCACTCTACGGCGGGGCCATGGCCCTGGTTGTATTGTTCTTGTTTCTTCGACGGGTGCGTCCCACTATCATTGTCGCCTTGGCCATACCCGGATCGCTGGTGGGTGCATTGGTTGCTATGTACTCCATGGGAATGACGCTGAATCTTATTACCATGATGTCCATGATTATTGCGGTGGGTATGGTGGTGGACAACGCCATTGTGGTTATCGAAAATATCTATCGCTATCAAGACATGGGGTACGATAAATACGAAAGCGCACGGCGTGGCGCTGGGGAAGTGTCTATGGCGATTATTGCCGCTACTACGACAACGGTAGTGGTGTTCATACCGGTATTTTATGTGGATAGCGGACAATTGTCTGTGTTTATGCGGCAGTTCGCCATCCCTGTATCCGTAGCGCTCATTTCCAGCCTGGTATTGGCACTTACCGTGATTCCATTGGCAGTAAGCCGTTTTTCTCAATACGAGAATTCCCCCATGGAGCGCATGAGGAAAACATTTGGCAGCCCGGATGAAGGGCGGCGGGCATCCGGTATGCAGCGTGTTATGGGTGTGGTTGGATTTTTTAATCCTGTGCGTCAACTTCGCAAGGTGTACATGTATTTCCTTAGGGAAGGAATGAAGCATCGTCTCGCTTCATTTTTATTGCTGGCAGGAATCATTGCTCTCACGATACAAGTTCCTTTGAAGAAAATGGGTTTCCAGCAAATGCCTTCGTCGGATAGACGCGTAGTGGATATCGATATACAACTGGATCCCAATTACAGTATGGAAATGGCTGACGGGTTATTTCAGAGTATCGAATCAGCCATTGATAACCGACGTGAAGAACTGGGCGTAAAGCATCTGTTCAAGAATTATTCTGCTCGGGGCGGGGAGATTTCCATCTATCTGCTTCAGGACAAGGACATGCCCAGTGATTTTGCAGCCTTTCCGTATTCTTCCGAAGAAGTGGTGAATATACTCTGGCATCTATTGCCGGAGAGATCACCGGGAGCGGAATTCACCATATCTACCGGGGGTGGAAATCGGGGCGGCGGATCGGCTCCCCCGAGCGAGCGACGATCTCCTCGAAGGAGCTCATGTCGAGCTCGCCGCTCTCGTAGCTCTTGAACGCTTCCCCGACCTTCAACATCGGATCCGAGTCGTGGTGTGTGGCCTCGACCCGGGCCTGAGACGCCATGTAGAGATAGTCGGAAACGGAGAGCAAACGCTTACGGAGCAGGAGCTGCGCAAAGGCACTCCCTGATCCGGCGCTCTCTTCGACGTGACCCGCTCGCGCCTCCTGGATCAAGTCCGGCAGGTCCTGCGCGCGCAGTAACCCCATCCGTACGGCGATCTGACCGAGGCGGAGGTCATCCTCCATGGATCGACCCATATGGCGATATCCTACGCCGAGGTCCGCTCAGGGGGCGTTCGCCCCGACATCCTCATTAAGGAGTCTGGTGCCCACCCATTTCACCCGGTTCTTGTGGCCTCTGGCCCTGCTCCTCCTCCTGTCGGGCTTTCCCGCTGAGGCCAAGGAGAATGAGCTAAAGGCCTGGCTGGAGGGGCTCCGAGCGATCCCGGCTCGCGACGCGGAGCCGCTCACTCAGTGGCGCCGCCGCTACGAGAACCT
>NVWG01000177.1 GCA_002746185.1 Candidatus Hydrogenedentota bacterium | reverse complement strand
TGTTTTAAGGAAAGCTTTATTAAAAAAACATAAAGAGACTTTTTGGGTTACAACTGAAAGTAAAATAGATGACGGGAATGAATATTTTCTATMYWRRTWASYMRMRSMSRYAMMGWACMSMWTGSYGGASMMKWWYKAATWAYYMATARWWWYRSSAKCWMKWRCYSYAGRYWACMCAWWRMMWSSKGMKSTTWWTKRWWMWGWMRWTGATAAAGGGTGTAATTTCAATTATTAGGTTCACGTACTCGCTTTATTTATGAATATGTAGTAAAATTGGGGTGTATTTTGAATTAGAGGGAAGAAGTAGCGCCAACCATATTGAGGTATACCATGGCACGAGTACTCATTATTGACGATGAAGAACAAATTAGGGAAGTCTTACGCACCGTTTTAGAGCGGGTAGGCTATGAAGTATCCGAAGCAAGCAATGGTGTTGAGGGTATTCAGATCTACCGTGAACATGACATTGATTTGGTCGTGACAGACATCATCATGCCTGAAAAAGGCGGTATTGACACGATTATGGATTTGCGCCGAGACTATCCCGATGTTAAAATTATTGCCGTCTCCGGCGGCGGAATGTGCGGGGATGTAAGTTACCTGGATATGGCTATTGGCGTTGGTGCTGATAGAGCCATTGGAAAGCCTTTTGTGCTGGACGAATTTCTTGAAGCGGTAACGGAGCTTACGGAAACCAATGAAACAGTAAATCAAGGAGCACTTGAAGAGTAATTACTAAATCCAATTATAGAATTCTACCCATTGGCCGGAATATTTTCCGGCCAATTTTTTTATTCAGACGCAGACCGTATCCCCAATAGGCACAGCTTTTTCTTTCCCCCGTTCATTTTCGTACCCCATTGTCTCCTATATAGGCCGTTACCCCCATGCAACATACTTGTCCGTTAGATAGGGCTAAGCATCGTATCCACAAGGAGGGTGTAGGTAACGAAGAAAATTATTCCAGTTTAATACCATCGGCGTATATGGTAGGTTGATATCCACGAAAACCTTACCTATCGGAGACACTATGTCAAACGACGCAGTGCTATACGAAAAATCCGGGTACATCGGCATCATCACACTGAATAGACCGGAAAACCGCAATAGTATGACGGATGATATATTGTCCGGACTCGAGGCGAGAGTCCGACAGATTAAGGATGATCCCGATCTTCGTTGTGTGATTATTACCGGAAAGGGAACCTCTTTTTGCGCTGGCGCCGATTTTAAATCCGGTGCCCAGCGAAATCCCGGTGATCGCCCCCTCCAGCCCAACGAAAAATCCTTCGCTATGTACCAGCCCTTCCTCTCCGTGTTGGAAATCGAAGTGCCCGTAATTGGAGCCTTAAATGGTCACGCTATCGGCGGTGGTATGGGGCTGGCGCTGGTATGCGATATGCGCGTTGCGAATCAGGATGCGAAATACGGATCAAACTTTACCAAGCTCGGACTTCATCCCGGCATGGCCACAACCTACCTTCTCCCCCGCTTTATCGGCATTCCCAAAACAGCAGAACTCTTGTTTACAGGCCGTATAATAACTGGAACGGAAGCCGCAGAAATTGGGTTGGCCAATTATGCACTCCCCGKTGATGAMGTATTCCCAAAAGCCATGGAGCTGGCAAAAGAAGTGGCGTCCTGCGCACCCATCGCMAATAGATGGACTAAGAAGTCCCTATACAACAATGTAGACTGGAATCCRCAAGAAGCTGCGCTGCATGAGGCTGAATTGCAGTCACGTACCATCGAAACAGAGGACCATAAAGAAGGTGTTGCAGCCCTATTGGAAAAACGTCCCCCCGAATTCAAAAATCGCTGAAAGGATTACTATGAAATCGAAACTGAATCGACGCGCTTTTATTGGATATTTCTCCAGTATCGGATTGGGCTCCACCTTGCTCCCCGGAGTGTTGTGGTCTAATCTGGCAGCGGCCCAATCGACTGCTATAACCGCAGAAATGATTGGCCAGGCCGAGCAGCTTGCCGGACTGGAATTTACTGATGAAGAGCGTGATGGTATCGCCAAGGGCATTCGTTCCTTGGTAAAGAACTATAAGGCTCTACGCGAAGTTCCACTAACCAACGATGTCCCCCCCGCTCTCCAATTTAATCCTGTATTACCGGGGATGGTCTTTAACAAGGAACACAAACCATCTGTCTATAGTGAAGGTCCTATACCGGAAATTCCTGCCGATCTGAATGATTTGGCTTTCTGGCCCGTCACCGAACTTGCAAAAGTTATTCAAGAACGAAAAATTACATCAACCGCACTGACCACACTATATCTGGATCGCCTCAAACGGTACGGCCCTGCCTTGGAATGCGTGATCACTCTTACCGAAGAGCGTGCGATGACCCAAGCCAGGAAAGCTGATAAAGAAATAACGGCAGGCAAATATCGCGGACCGCTCCACGGCATCCCATGGGGAGCTAAGGATCTGCTGGCGGTTAAAGACTATCCCACAACGTGGGGAGCCATGCCCTTCAAAGACCAGGTTATTGATACCGATGCTGCAGTTGTACAGCGTCTGGATGAGGCGGGAGCCGTTCTCGTGGCTAAACTTACCCTGGGCGCACTCGCCCAGGGTGACGTATGGTTTGGCGGAAAAACAAGGTGTCCATGGAATCCAGATCGCGGCTCCAGCGGCTCATCAGCAGGACCCGGAGCCGCTACAGCCGCTGGTCTCGTTGGTTTCGCCATCGGTTCAGAGACCAACGGTTCCATCATGTCCCCCGCCACGGTGAACGGTGTTACTGGCCTGCGCCCTACCTTCGGCCGAATCAGTCGCCACGGTGCCATGGCACTGAGTTGGAGCATGGACAAGCTGGGTCCCATGTGTCGCAGTGTAGAAGACTGTGCATTGGTTCTGGACGCGGTCATGGGCCCTGACGGACAGGATCTGACCGTCACAGACCTCCCCTTCAATTGGAATTCCAAAACCGACATAACCAAACTCCGAATTGGTTATCTGGAAGGCGCATTTAACCAAGACAGACGTAATCACAATGCCAGAGCATTAGAAGAGATACGCACGCTAGGTATAGATCCCCGACCCATACAGTTTCCCGATCTTCCCTTCAACGATATGGGATTTATTCTCACCGTAGAAGCCGCAGCTGCTTTTGATGACTTTACACGCTCCAATATGGACGATGAATTAGTGAGCCAACAGCTCACCGCCTGGCCTGCCACCTTTAGGCGCGCACGTATGGTTCCTGCTGTAGAATACCTCCGTGCCAATAGAGTGCGAACCCGCCTTATGGAAGCCATGCAAGAGTTATTCGAAGACCTGGACGTAATCATCACCCCATCCGTCAGCAACCTGTATCTAGGAAACTTCACCGGGCATCCCATGATTGCCGTACCCAACGGCTTTAATGCGAAATCCCGTGTTCCCACCAGCATCGGATTCATGGGAAGCCTCTATGGTGAGGCAGATATGATGGCGCTAGCCTTCGCATATCAGGAATCCACGGATTACCACCGAAAGCACCCGGATTTAATGAGGGGAGTATAGTACCATTTTCTCAATAGCCATATTTGGAGAGACGTTTCTCTTTTTATTTCAAATCCCAAACTGACGTAAGTGATGGTGCAAATGAGGACCAAGAAGTAACTCCCATTGACGATGGGTTAATGGGCCAAAAAGAGGGTGTGGATTGGCCTTACTAGGATCAGGCGTATGCGAAAGAAATACCTGAATTGCTTCAATTAGCAATTGTTGTTCTTTCTGGAAATCGTAGTCCGGTGCTGGTGCCCAATATCCCGGTGCTTTAATTTTTCCTCCCGGCCAGACCTTAATAACTCTAGTAGTTAAGAAAAAAATAACGGAACGTACAACAGGAGTGCTGATATCTTTTACATTTCCAATTCCCACCGCTGCTTCGAAAGATGTTCGCATGTGGCGACACATCCCTGCGGGGGTTAGCGTACCGAATTTACGTTCACTGTTCTCGTCCAGCGTTAATAGACGGTCAATATAGTGCTTTTCGAAGGTAGGTTCTATTGGATGGATAGGCATAGTTTTTCCTTTTTATTTAATTCCAAATTGTCGAAAATGATGATTTATGTGGAGCCCATGAATACGGCTCCAATAGCGTATTGTGGTGGAGCCAAGAACCGGATTCGTCGTCTTTTCATCCTAAACCGTTACCTCTTCCATGGACATCTCCTTGCAATAACGAAGATGCCGCAGCATTTCGTGGGCAGTCATAGTGCCAAACTGACGTAGCGATTCTGCTTAAAGCTCATTGAGTGATGCAATGTGATAGTCGATATTATCGCGAGTAAGAAAATGCTTGGCCATGTTAGATCTCCCGAAATGAGGTGTATATGATCATCGCCGATTCATACTTAGTATCGTGTTATGTAATCTTAATTATTCCTGTACATGCAGCACTTCCCTACCGCGCCCCTGGCTGATCAACGATTGATACGTCTCCAATTCCAGCACCACTTCCGGGTTGGTCAAATCAACCGTAATACCTTGTTCTCCCGCCATGTAGGCTGCYGTGCACAGTCGAGTGATTTCCAGGCCATAGTTCCAGTCCGCCAACGGAGCGCGCCCCATGGARAATGCRTCCCGCATATCCTCCATYTCATCCACGTAGCCATASAGATCRGCTTCATTGGTYTCCACTGCYARYARYCCYCGRGAYGCGGTAGATTTYTCCAGAGCKGTTTCTGCATCCGAMACGGCCTCTGCCGCCGCATCGCCAATGAACACYTTTARAGGMGATTGYAGRGAGTCCACYTCGAAGGCATARCCCGGYCCCATACCGTCCATGAAAAGCCGMAGCCCCTGCTTCTCATACATCCACGAGTTGGTGAACTGGGCCATTACATGCTGTCCCGTATCCGGATTGCGAAAAGTTACGACCCCGGTAGCGAAATCTTCGGCAGGAGTCTTGGCATAATCGATACCCATGCGGTCCAACAGATCCTGTCGCCATTTTGGCTGTCCCCATTTTAGCAGCCCCAATTCGCAACTAACGGAGATTGGTTCTAAATAAGTCAACGGTTTCCCGATGGGTGTGAGGGCGTACCAAGCCACGGCAATACTATGACAACCCATGTCCGACAAGACACCGCCGCCCTGCTGTACCGGGTCCCAAAACCAAGGCTCGTGTGGACCGCCGTGCTCTTCGGAGGCACGTACCAATGTCATGGGGCCCATAATCTGCTGCTGAGGGGCGAGCTGCTCCATCTGTTTCCGTATGGGCTTCATGTGGAGCTGGTTCTCGAAATAACAGGTAGGTAGATTTACGGACTCCGCCAGGGCGATGAGTTCCCGGGCATCCTTGATGGTACGAGCCAGAGGTTTTTCACATACGATACCCTTCAATTCAGTACCATTCTTTATCGCTTCAATAACTTCTCCAATGAGCTCAAGCCGCAGGTAGTTCGGAGCAAATACGGCGACAACATCGCAGGCATCGCATAACTCATGAATCGTCTTGTATGCCTTACATGGCCCGATACCTAAATCATTTGCATGATTCGCCAACTCCGATGCCCGATTTGGTGAAACAACACCTGCCAATTCGATCCCCCGTACCTGGCGCAATGCCTGGGCCTGAAAGCGGGCGATGAAGCCCGCGCCGATGAATCCAAGTTTCAGGTTAGCCATGCAGTTCTCCAGTATCGTGACGGGAATTTTGGATAGTATAAAGAAGTGTAGTTATCGGTACAACCGCACAGAGCTTGCATGAACCCGGACAGATTGATAAAGTTACTCACAAAATAAATTACGGGAAGGGAAACTATGAGCGGCTTGGATATTTTGGTGTTGGTACTGTATTTCGGCGGAATCTGCATTGCCGGAGTATATTTTTCCCGGCGAAACACGACTACCGAAGCATATTTTCTTGGAAATAGAAATTTCCCTGCCTGGGCAATAGGAATTTCTTTGGTAGGCACATCAATAAGCTCCATATCCTTTCTCGCGTTTCCCGGTGATGCTTTTAAAACCGGCTGGCTTCGGCTGCTACCCAGCTTATCCATGCCCATTGCCATCCTGATTGCGTCAATTTGGATTTTACCTTTTTTTCGTAGCCGGAACTTTGTTTCCGCATTCGAATATCTGGAATTACGGTTTGGTCCGTCAACCCGGTTGTATGGAGCCATTGCATTCATCATTGCCCAGCTCATGCGTATAGGATTCATTTTATTCCTGTTGTCACTGCTGATACACGAATTTTCTGGATTGCCCTTATGGGTCTGCATCGTATTCAGCGGCATATTTGTTTCGTTCTATACGATACTCGGCGGATTCGAAGCCGTTGTATGGACAGATGTAGTACAGACCATCGTGCTCTTAATTGGCGGGGTATTCTGCCTCTATGTTATCGTGGACGCGCTGCCCGGCGGCTTTAGTCAGATCATTTCCGAAGCAACTGCGGCTGATAAATTCAGCATGTCCGAATTTAATGTGGAGTCTCAAACATTCAAAAGTCCACTTTGGACAATAAGTTTAACCAAAAAAACAGCCTTAATGATGCTGTTGGTAGGGCTGGTGAATTGGTTAACTGAATACAGTTCAAATCAAAATGTCATTCAACGCTACTGCGCCTCCCGTACTACTCGGGATGCACAAAAAGCTATGTGGATTTGTACTATTTCCAGTATCCCCATCTGGTCCTTTTTCATGTTCCTGGGAACGGCTTTATGGGTATTCTATAAACAATTCCCTACCCCTGAAACCGATGGTATGCTGGTTGGCGGTATCGTAAATGGTATAGAAATGAAAGCGGATCAGGTTCTTCCATTCTTCATTGTAGAGCAGCTTCCAAATGGTATTGCCGGATTGGTTATCGCTGCTGTGATGGCAGCAGCCATGTCATCGCTGGACTCCAGCATCAATGCCATTTCAACCGTATCCATAACGGATATCGTTAAGCGGCACTTAAAACCTGGTCAGGAAGACAGTTACTATCTTAAACTCGCACACCGTATTGCCATGGCTACATCCGTATTCATGATAGTGGCAGCCATCGTGTTCGCATATTCCCCCGGCAAGACCGCACAGGACACCTACACCGTGATGGTTGCGATTACGGCAGGCGGTCTGTTAGGGCTATTCATGCTGGGGTTCGTGACGAAGTCCGGGGATGGACGCTCCATTGCCTGGGCAATAGGATGTACCATCGCCTTCACCCTATATCGCGTACTAGAGGGTCGCGGCTTCGTCCCTGCCATTCCCATTGACAGTTATTACACCGGGATCGTTGGTCATGTTCTTATGTTTGTGATAGGCTGGGTATTAGGCAGCTTCATGCAAACTACACCGCGCGATCTTACAAATCTCACGTTATGGACCAGACAGACAACCGACAGCGAATCGACTTGACAGTTGCGTAACCCCAAGAAAATCAGTTACAATGTGTGCCCTTGAAAACAGGCGATATCCCATTTCCGAAGTAAGCGAAATGCTGGATATACCACTCCACGTTCTACGACAATGGGAGGCCCGTTTTCCACAGTTGAAACCAAAACGTGATCAGGCGAATCGACGCTATTATCAGCCTACGGATATCGAAATCCTGCGGCGTATAAAGCAGTTGTTGCACGACGATAAGATGACCACCCAAGGCGCATCCAAACGCTTAACCGCCGAAATGCGAGGCGAAGGTGCTCCCCAGACCAATTCGGAAGCACAAGAGCTGATTGATACAATCGACACCGAAGCCCGAAAGATGCTGGATATCCTGGACAACTACGATCACGATTAACACGTTCTTGAGTCGGGGCGTGGCGCAGCCCGGTTAGCGCGCTACACTGGGGGTGTAGAGGTCGGAGGTTCAAATCCTCTCGCCCCGACCATTTTCAAAATTCGGCCCTTCGGCGAGTATGTCGAAGAGCTTTTGCATTGATATTATTAGGGTTTTG
>NVWG01000176.1 GCA_002746185.1 Candidatus Hydrogenedentota bacterium | reverse complement strand
CGGCGCAGGTGATGCGCGAGGGGAAAATACAGTGTGTGTTTGTGGGCTCGGATCGCATCGCGGCCAATGGCGATGTGGCGAATAAAATTGGCACTTATGGCGTGGCGTTGCTGGCGAAGGCGCATGACATTCCTTTTTATGTGGTTGCACCGACCTCGACGATTGATTTCAGCATCGCGCACGGGGATGATATCCCTATTGAAATACGCGAAGCCGATGAGGTGACGCATGGATTTGGATCGGCGACCGCCCCGGAGGGTGTACAGGTGTATAATCCGGCCTTCGATGTGACACCGAAGGAATTGATCAGCGGAATCATCACGGAGCATGGCATTCATCGTGCGCCGTTTAGCGAAACCTTGCCCCAAGAAAGTAGTCTCCCTTTATGAGTACATCATTGAATGATGATTCCGCGATGCTCAGGGATGTGATTACCCTGGACGGCCCGGCGGGATCGGGTAAAAGCACGATTGCCAAACGTGTCGCCGAGCGATTGGGCTATGCTTTTTTGGATACGGGTGCGATGTATCGCGCGGCGACGTGGTGGGCGTTGCACACGGGCGTGGACATGCAGGATCGCGAGGCTTTGGCGTTATCTACACGGGCGATTCCCTTGGAAATTGAGGAGCGTGCCTCGGGGGTGTATGTTGGGGTGGATGGGGTGGACGTGTCCGGTTTTGGCTAGCTCTTGGAGGAAGTAGAAGTCTTCGCCGGCTTGTTTTTTGTTCATGCCGGATACGGCGGTGTAGGCGTGGGCGGTGCAGACCATGGTGGAGCCGATGGTGTGGAAGGCGTAGGGGGATGCGGCGTAGCGGAGTCCTGCTTCGTGGTAGCGCAGGAAGGCTTCGTAGTCGGTGATGGCGCGTTGTTGTTCGGGGGTGCCTTCGAGGCGGTGGGCGTAGTCGATGACGGCGGCCCAGGCGTGGGGCTGGGCGAAGTGGACGGCGATGGTTTGGAGATAGTTGGGTTCCACGAGGGTGTCGGCATCGAGGCAGATGAGGGTTCCGGGTTGGGCGTTATTTTGGTGGAGGATAGCCAGGGCGTGGTCCAGCCCGATTTTGCGGGCAGAGCCTACGCCTTCTTTTGCGGCCAGCTCATTGCCGGGGGTGGAGGCGTCGATGATGGCGAGGCGGAGGGGGGATGTGGAGTCGGACATGCGTTGTCGGAGTTGCTGGAGGGTGCACTGGTTGTCTTCGATGTGGTCAGCGGATGTGATTTCGGGGGAGCGATTGTTTACTACGATGATGATGAGTGTGTGGGATAAATGTTCGACGGGGTTTTCGGCGAGGGAATCGAGCGTGGCATCTAGATTGGTGGCTTCGGCCAGGGCGGGGATGACTACGATGGCGGTGATGCCGTCAGTGGTATGGGAGTCCAGGGGGCGGGAAGTGAGATCGGCGCGTTTGTCCAGATAGCGTTGGATGGGATCTTTCATCGATTCAGGGCTTTCTGGGCGACGGCTAGGGCTTCTTCCACATTGGCTTCATCAATCCAGTGTATCTCCATACCGTTGCGTTCCATACGGCGAAACCAGGTTTCCTGTCGTTTTGCCAGGTTTTTGATGGCGGGGAGTAGTTTTTGGAAGAGATCGTTTTTGTTGTTGATTTCGCCTGTGAGAAGATCGGTTACATATCGGTATTCCAAGCCCAGATTGTAGAGGCGCGCATCGGATACGCCTTGCTCCCGCAACGCAGTGACCTCTTCTATGAGGCCGTGATTCATTCGTTCCTTGAGGCGATGGGCTATACGGGCGTGGAGATCGGATCGGGACCACCGGGTACCCAGGATGAGAGGGTGCAGGTCTGGCAGCGGCTCTGGAGGGTGGATTTGAGTGTATTCGGCGATTTCGATGGCCCGGTAGAGTCGATTTCGGTTTTGCAGGTCGGTCTGATTATGCTGATTGGGTCGCAGGGAAAGGAGCCGGGCCTCCAGTTCGTCGTCGGTTTGGATGCGCAGGGTATTTCGCAGATCGGTATTTTCAGGTACCTCCACCATTTTGTAGCCTTTGAGGACGGCTTCCAGATAGAGACCGGTTCCTCCCACGATGATGGGCAGTTTCCCTCGGCTGGTGATATTTTCGATGGCTTCAAAACATCGCTGTTGGAATTCGAATACACTGAATTCGTGATCGACATCCACGATGTCGATGAGATGGTGAGGGATGGTTTCGCCGTCCACCATGTATTCGCCCAGGTCTTTGCCGGAACCGATATCCAGTCCTCTGTAGACTTGGCGTGAGTCGGCGGAAATGATCTCGCCGTGGAGAGCGTTTGCGAGACGAACTCCCAGCGAGGTTTTTCCAGCTGCCGTGGGGCCCAGTATCACCAGGGCATCGGGTGGGGGAAGAGTGGTCATGGCAGGTATCATACCCGCCGCCTTGTGGATCATTCGAATTCATGCGCATGGTTACGTATAATGTGAGTAAGATTGTGTGTTTCGCAGTCGAGTTCCGACGCTCCTTTTCTCATTGACGTACGGTCGTTTTTTTTATTTTTTTCGCGATATGTTTTTCCGGGAGACCTGAGTTTGTACTACGGGTGGAAAATAGTAAGTGTGGCGTTTGTTGCCCTGTTTATTTCTGTAGGCTTTCTTTTCTATTCCTACGGCGTTTTTTTCCTTGCGCTGGAAGAAGAATTCGGCAGCAGTCGATTTGGGATTTCTATCGGTCTGGTGTTTATGAACATTGGGATGGCTGTGGTGTCGCGGTTCATTGGTAAAGCGGTTGACACGTRTTCYAYCNCGANAGWAWTMYGAKMSMCGSCGMGNWRYMYCRTNKSCMWSGRYYWSCWKYWYGCGGCACAGATAAATGCACTCTGGCAGTTCTACGTTATTCTCGGCACGCTGCTGGGCGTGGGCGCGGCACTCATAGGCATGATACCCAGTCAGACGCTGGTATCGAACTGGTACATTAAACGTCGCGGTACGGCATTAGGCCTGGCTACGATGGGGGTGTCCATGTCCGGCATGGTTATGGCACCGGTGTCGACCTGGCTCATTGCGGCTATAGGATGGCGATATACCTTTATTGTATATGGGCTGTTGGCCGTGGGTATTTTGGCTCCGTTGGTGTACGTTGTTGTGATCAATCGCCCGGAACAAAAGGGCTTGTACCCGGATGGGGAAGCATCGCCTTTCGCCTTGCCCCCCGGGGGTTTGGTGGAATCTGTGGCGGATTTCGAGAGCGAGGATCAGCGAGCAGCGGACACGCTGGAGCACCGCGAATGGACGATGAAGCAAGCGCTGACGAACGTGAATTTTTGGGCGATTACATTATCCATCAGCTTGTGTATGCATTGTATCGGCGCGGTGCTTACCCACTTGATTCCCATGGCGGGTGACCTGGGTTTTACTGGCAGTGAAGGAGCGATGATCGTGTCGTTGTCTGCAGGTGTGGGCGTAATCGGAAAAATACTTTTTGGTTGGATTGCCGATCACTTCGACACGCGTATTGCGGTGTGGCTGTCCATTGTGTTTCAGTTTTGCGGTGTAGCATTATTGATCAATGCGGACAGTTACACGCGTCTTCAATTTGCGGCGGTGCTGTTCGGTTTCGGCATGGGCGGCGTGGTACCGCTTTGGGGTTCTCTTATCGGCGAAGTATTCGGCCGGGAAAATTTTGGGAACATCATGGGGATCATGACGCCCATGATGTTGCCCTTCCAGGTGGCAGGTGTGCCGTTGGCGGGATACATTAGCGACCACACGGGAAGTTATTCGTTGGCGTTCCAAATTTTTCTCGGCGTGTATATTCTGGCTGCCCTTTCGTTATTCATGCTGAAGAAAAAGGATGTGGATCAGCGCGTGAAACGTCGACTGCGATTAGCAAAATCATCTTGAGAATTTCTGTTCTTTCCAAAGGAGCATGCCATGCCTGCTTATGTACTTGTACAAGTCTCAATACATGATCCAGAGGGATACGAATCGTATAAACAATTGACACCGGATATCATCGCGCACTATGGAGGTCGTTTTATTGTGCGCGGCGGTGATGTGGAAGTGCTGGAAGGGGAAATGCCTTTTCAGCGGTTGGTGATATTGGAATTCGATACTATGGAGCAGGCACGGCGCTGGTATGAATCGCCGGAATATYMKRARGYRMKWSWWYTSMGRRMKGMYRMTNGCGAYGGRRYKGSYSWYGTTGGCAGACGGAATAAATTTGCAATAGAACCACAATATGTTGTATAAAATTACTCTTCGTGACATGAATCCCAAGATATTGTGGGTGATTTGGCTTGAAATCATCTATCGGAGTGGTTTTTACGATCTGGCTACTCAGATGGAAGTGATGAAGCGAAGAATCTGGTGGTCAGGACGATTGCCAGACCAAAAATACTCGCGGACCAAGCCCTGGCGAGGTGGAATAGGTTATTAATATTATGAAGTGCTTGACATGGCATAGTCTGTTTGATAGACTCCCCTGCTGTGTCTCGCTGTGTACCTAGCGGAAGGCGGCGAGAAGGACTTTTTGCGTCTAATCCTAGATTCCTGAGTGTTCACGGAATTTTTAATCGCGAAGAAATAACGGGCCAGAAATGTGGCCAAGAAGAGTGGAGATAACACGTTGCCAACTATTAACCAACTTGTGCGCGGCTGTCGGAAGGTGAAAAAGTCAAAGACGAAATCACCGGCTTTGAAGAACAGCCCACAGGCTTCGGGCACATGCACACGCGTATACACGATGACTCCAAAGAAGCCCAACTCGGCATTGCGGAAAGTAGCCCGTGTACGTTTGAAGAACGGTATGGAAGTAACGGCATATATTCCGGGTATCGGGCACAACCTGCAAGAACACTCCCAGGTGATGATTCGCGGCGGACGTGTTAAGGATTTACCCGGGGTTCGGTATCACATGATTCGTGGTGTACTGGATGCTCAGGGCGATATGGGCGGTACCGCTACTCGTCAAGAAGATGGCGGCAAGGAAATTCATAACGGACGCTGGGTGAGCCGTTCTAAATACGGCGTAAAAAAACCTAAGTAATCGGGAAGGCATACAGAGACCATGGCACGAAGACGCGAAATACCGAAACGGTTAATACTTCCGGATCCGATATACAACAGTGTTACGCTGGCGAAGTTTATCAATGCGGTGATGGTAAGCGGCAAGAAGAGTATTGCCGAAGCTATTGTTTATGGTGCATTGGATATCATCAAGGAACGCANCAAAGACGATCCGCTGGATATATTTAATAAAGCACTGGAAAATGCCAAGCCCCTTCTGAAGGTTAAATCTCGTCGGGTCGGGGGTGCWACMTAYCAGGTGCCAGTAGAAGTGGCACCGAGCACACGCCGCGCTATTGCGTTTCGCTGGATGATCGAATTTGCCCGTAACCGTGGTGAAAAGACGATGAAAGAGCGTTTGGCAGGTGAAATTATTGATTGCTATAACCGTCAGGGTTCTACGATAAAACGACGTGAAGACACACACCGGATGGCCGAGGCGAACAAAGCCTTTGCCCACTTCCGGTACTAGATCGGGATCGTGAACACTTACGAATGATTTATAAAAAAATAGGATAATGCAGGCGTTCGCACCTGCCAAGCCCATCGGACAGAGGCGAATTCTTCTTGACCTTCGACAGTTGAATAATCCGTCAACGTAGGGCCCTCTGATGAGTGGCAGGGTAAAGCGCAACGACTGGCCTGGGTGAGTAGGTTTCACCGGGATTCAGGATTGAATAGTAGTTTAAACGAGAATGGAGAGGATTAGTTGTGGCGCGTAAGTACCCACTAGATAGCACCCGGAACATCGGGATCATGGCCCACATTGATGCCGGCAAGACCACCGTTACCGAACGTGTCTTGTACTATTCCGGCCGTTTGCACCGCATAGGCGAAGTCCATGACGGTGCCGCTACYATGGATTAYATGGAGCAGGAGCAGGAACGCGGCATTACCATTACATCGGCAGCGACCGCGTGTGAATGGAATGACCACCGAATCAATATCATTGATACCCCGGGCCATGTAGATTTCACCGCTGAGGTGGAGCGCAGTCTGCGGGTATTGGATGGCGCGGTGGCCGTGTTTTGCGCCGTAGCAGGCGTCCAGCCCCAATCCGAAACAGTGTGGCGTCAGGCCGAGAAGTACAATGTGCCTCGCATGGCGTTCATCAACAAGATGGACCGTACCGGAGCCGATTTTTACAAGGCTGTGGAAAGTATGCGGGATCGTCTTGGTGCTAATGCTGTTCCTATCCAGCTCCCCATCGGCGCGGAAGACAAGTTTGTCGCTGTGGTGAATCTCCTTTCGATGAAGATGGTTTCCTGGGAAAGCGACGACATCGATACGAAGATGATCGAGTCAGAAATTCCTGAAGATCTGATGGCCGAAGCGGTAGAAGCCCGAGGAAATATGATCGAGGCGATTGTGGAACACGATGAGCCTCTCATGGAGAAGTACCTTGGTGACGAGGAAATTTCTACGGAAGAGCTGATGGCTGCTTTACGGCGCGCTACGTTGGCWTCGGAAWTTACRCCRGTMGTRGCTGGAACTGCCCTGAAGAACAAAGGGGTGCAGCTCATGCTGAACGCGGTAATCGATTATCTGCCGTCGCCGGTTGATGTGCCCGATATCGAAGGGGTAGAGCCTCGGACCGAGAACGTGGAGCTTCGGAAACCTGCGGATGACGCGCCATTTTCGGCGTTGGCTTTTAAGATTATCACGGATCCTCATGTAGGTCGTTTGACTTTTATCCGGGTATACAGCGGTGTGCTTACGACAGGCGATCAGGTGATCAATTCGCGTACGTTAAAGAAAGAGCGTATGGGTCGGTTGCTGGAAATGCATGCGAATCAACGGACGGATTTGACGGAACTTCGGGCTGGTGATATCGGCGCGGTGATTGGTGCTAAGGATACGACCACCGGTGATACGTTGAGCGATGTGAAGCATCCGGTTGAGYTGATGACGGTGGACTTTCCTGAGCCGGTGGTGCATATCGCCATCGAGCCTAAGTCGAAAGTTGATCAGACGAAATTGTCTGATGCATTGATTAAGTTGAGTGAAGAAGACCCGACCTTCCGGGTAAGTTCGGATGAGGAAACGGGCCAGACGATTATCGCGGGTATGGGTGAACTTCACCTGGATATCCTGGTGGATCGGATGAAACGTGAATTTGGCGTGGAAGCCAACATCGGYRMGCCGMWGGTKGCGTWCCGYGARYSMRTMMSSAAGWWRGCSGARGYSNAAGYMMASYYNANCAAGNAAKCWGRYSGACGCGGACAGTATGGACATGTGGTATTGACCATTGAGCCCAATACACCGGGCGAAGGGTTTGCATTTGAATCAAAAATTGTTGGTGGATCGATTCCGAAGGAATATATCCCCGGCGTGCAAAAAGGCACGAAAAATGCTATTGAAAGCGGCATTATTTCCGGCTACCCCATGGTAGATGTGAAGGTAACGCTGCTGGACGGTTCGTTTCACGAAGTTGATTCGTCGGAAATTGCGTTTGAAATTGCTGGATCGTTGGCTGTGAAAGAAGCGGCACCGAAAGCCGGACCTGTTTTGCTGGAGCCGATAATGAAAGTGGAAGTGACCTGTCCGGAAGATTACGCTGGTGATGTTATCGGTGATATCAACGGACGGCGCGGTCGGATGGAAGGTATGGAGCCTCAAGGTGGGTTCCAGCTGATTACGGCTTATGTTCCGCTGGCGGAAATGTTTGGTTATGCTAACGATTTGCGGTCCAAGACACAGGGTCGCGCATCATTCAGTATGGAATTTGATAAGTACGAAGGAACGCCGCCCAACGTGGCTAACGAGATTATGGAAAGCACGGGCGCGTCGTACCGTTTTAAATAAACAAAGTTTTTAAGATACTCCGCATAGGGAGCGGATCAGAAAGAGGAGACTAGAATGTCTAAGGAAAAATTTGAGCGGACGAAGCCGCATGTGAACGTGGGAACGATTGGTCATGTGGATCATGGTAAGACGACGTTGACAAGTGCTATAACGAAGGTGTTGGCGGAGTCTCAAGGGGCTACGGCGATGGACTTCGACCAGATA
>NVWG01000175.1 GCA_002746185.1 Candidatus Hydrogenedentota bacterium | reverse complement strand
CACGGCAAACCTCTCATCAAACGATGTATCAGCCCTGCTCGGAAATGGGGATGGCACTTTCGCAGAAAATACCAGATACATTGTGGGTAATACCCCTACCTCCATTGCGATAGAGGATATCAACGGAGACTCCTTCCCGGATATCCTCACAGCAAACCTCTCATCGGACGATGCATCAGTTATGCTGGGAAACGGGGATGGAACTTTCAAAGGAAATACCAGATACACTGCGGGTAATAACCCTGCCTCCGTTGCGATAGAGGATATCAACGGAGACTCCTTCCCGGATATCGTCACGGCAAACCTCTCAYCAAACGATGTATCAGCCCTGCTCGGAAATGGGGATGGCACTTTCGCAGAAAATACCAGATACTCTGTGGGTAATAACCCTGCCTCCATTGCAGTAAAGGATCTCAACGGAGATTCCTTCCCGGATATCGTCACGGCAAACCGGGATTCAGGCGATGTATCCGTTCTGCTCGGAAATGGGGATGGCACTTTCATGACACAAATCAGATTCACAGTGGGTGATAACCCTACCTCCGTYGCAGTAGCGGATATCAATGGAGATTTCTTCCCGGATATTGTTACGACAAACTTTATCTCAGAAGATGTATCGGTTCTGCTCGGAAATGGGGATGGAACTTTCGCAGAACATACCAGATACTCTGTGGGTAATAACCCTTTCTCCGTTGCGATAGAGGATATCAACGGAGACTCCTTCCCGGATATCCTCACAGCAAAYGTCTCATCAAACGATGTATCCGTTCTGCTCGGAAATGGAGATGGAACTTTCGCAGAACATGCCAGATACTCTGTGGGCAATACTCCTGCCTACGTTGCTGTAGCGGATATGAATGGAGATTTCTTCCCTGATATCGTCACGGCAAACCTCTCATCAGACGATGTATCAGTTCTGCTCGGAATTGGGGATGGCACTTTCGCAGAACATACCAGATACAATGTGGGTATTAGCCCTGCCTCCGTTGCGGTAGAGGATATGAATGGAGATTCCTTACCGGATATCGTCACGGCAAACYSSWSWTYAAACGATATATCGGTTCTGCTCGGAAATGGAGATGGAACTTTCGCAATTCGTACTAGTTACAGTGTGGGTAATACTCCTGCCTCCGTTGCGGTAGAGGATATGAATGGAGATTCCTTACCGGATATCGTCACGGCAAACCGGAGTTTAAACGATGTAACGGTTCTACTCGGAATTGATTAATAAAGTATTTGGATTAGTGTTGCCAAAAATCCGGTTGCCTTCAACATATTTTTGCTACGAAACCGCATAGTGTCCTAAATATCATCTCAAATGAAATGATGCTTGGGGCGCTTTTTCTATCATGAAATTCATTCGACTACATAAATACTCAAATAACATTCCGCGAAAGCGCGTCCCGCATCGCATCCACCGGAGCCGTCTCCCCTGTCCAACATTCATACTGTAACGTGGCCTGATGCAGCAGCATTTCCGTTCCAAGAATCACCTTGCACCCCTTCGCCTCCGCATCCTGAATCAGCTTTGTTCGCAGCGGCTTATACACCATATCGAACACCACATGCTCCGGCTTCAACAGCTCCGTTGGTACAGGCGACTCCCCTTCTCGCTCCGGAGCCATCCCTATGGGTGTTCCCTGCACAATCACATCATGCGTCGCAATAGCCTCTTCCAAATCTGCCGACAAATTTCCTGTCTCAATAGAGCATTCTGTTTTATCTTTTAAGTCATCAGCCAGCGCCGACACATTCGCCGGGGTTCTACCCAACAGCGTAATCCCAGCCACGCCCCCATCATCGGCAAACGCAAATGCCACAGCCCGCACCGCTCCACCCGTCCCCAAAAAAAGCACCCGCTTCCCTTCCAGCGAAATATCCGATTCCGAAAAAGCGCGCAACGTCCCCAGTCCATCCGTGGAATGCCCAACCAACCGTCCATCCGCCTCCCGGGTAATCGTATTCACACTCCCCACCTTCTCGGCGATGGGAGTCAACTCATCCAACAACGGAATCACCGTCTGCTTATGCGGAATCGTCACGCTCAACCCGCGAAAATTCGGCATGGCACGCATCCCTTCAAGCACCACGGCCACATCCTCCACCTCAAAAGCCAAATATACATAGTTCAGCCCCTGCGCCGCGTACCCGGCATTGTGAATAGCAGGTGACAACGAATGGGTCACTGGATTCCCGATAATTCCGCATAACGTGGTATGTGCATCAATGGACGGCATATTCATCAACCCGGAGGCCATCCCATTTGCCGTCCCCCGATGATATGCAGGTGAATATGAAAAACTGTCTGGCACCCATGCCCCCGCGTATTGATCACATACCGAAACCCATCTTCGGCAATCCCCTCTTTATGCGCAATCTCATTCGCCCGTAGAATCAGCTTCCCCAGCAACGCCTCGTCCTCTTCCGTAGCGTCATCAATGCTGGGAATATGTTTCTTGGGAATAACCTGTATATGCGTAGGAGCCGCCGGACTGATATCCCGAAACGCATACACATCATCATCGGAATACACCTCCTCCGACGGAATCTCTCCAGCAATAATTTTGCAGAACAAACAATCATCAGCCACAACAACATCTCCTATAAAATAATACCGCGCACCTAACCGTAACGAACATCCCACACCCTGTGCAACTTATCCCAACCGCCCCCATTCATACTGCACCAGCGTTGCCAGCACCTGCCCCGCCAACTCCGTACGCAACGTATGCTCGCCCAACCTTACAGGCACCGCTCCTCTATCAAGGGCGCACTGCGTCTCTCCAGCAGAAAAATCTCCCTCCGGACCAATAAGCATCAACGCCGACTCCACACCCGATACCGCACCAGCCAAAGCCTTCCCTTCCGCATCCAGACTAGCCAACAGCACAACATCCACGCTGCAACTCATCGCCTCACCCAAATCAGCCACAACCCGAAATTCCGGCAGCCACGCACGTCCACTCTGCTTGCACGAATCCACCGCCCACCGCGTCCACTTATCCGACAACGTGGGCGCACGTTCAGAATGATCGCCTCGAAAAAATACAAACTCRCWCACMCCCARCGCTGTGCCCCGCTTCACAATATCTTCCACSGTCTGCTGATGATTCAACCACGCCTGTCCCCAYACYAGYCKMCGNNTNGACTGYKCANNNACCTCYCGYRYAGCCTCCACCTTGCAACTAACCCGTTTCCGGTCCACCTCATCCACCAAACAAGAATAGACATGCCCTGCTCCGTCAATCACCTCGACGGCTTCACCCGGCTTCACTCGCACTACATGCAGCGCGTGGTGAGCCTCGTCGCTCCCCAGCACGACCAACTCGCCCTGCGAATCAACCGACTCCGGCGAACAATAAAACCGATGTACATGTGCCATACACACCTCAATGACTGTAAATACCTGATAACAAACGGTATAATACCGCTATCCGGTAAGCGAGTTTCAACCTTTAACCCACAAAATCAACCATGCGCATGGAAAACCTATATCTAAATGGACCTCATCTGTCGAAAATCACGCCTTCAAGGCACCGTCGCCATCCCCGGCTCGAAATCTCACACCATCCGGGCCGTGGCCATCGCATCCCTGGCCTCCGGTGACAGCACCATCGAAGGAGCATTGGATTCCAGCGATACTCATTCCGCCGCAGAAGCCTATTCCACCCTGGGTGCAACCATTCAGTCCCAAGGCACCACCTGGCGCATATCCGGCACAGACGGTAATCTCACCGCTCCCCCAGACCCCATCGACGTAGGCAACTCCGGCACCACCATCCGCATCGCCATGGGCAGCTGCGCTCTCATTTCCGAAGGCAACGTCATTCTAACTGGCGACGAGCAGATCCAACGCCGCCCCGCCAAACCTCTCGCACAAAGTCTTAATGACCTGGGCGCAAAAGTTGAAGACATGAACGGCACAGGCTGCCCCCCATTTAGAGTCCAGGGGCGCATCCGAGGCGGCGAAACCTCTATCGAAGCCATCACCAGTCAATATCTCTCCAGCCTTCTTATGTGTACCCCCCTGGCCGATAACGATACTCTCATACGAGTCCCCCTGCTCAACGAAGCCCCCTACGTGGGCATAACCCTGGACTGGCTCGACCGTCAAGGCATCAAGCTGGACTACGCCTCCGACTACAGCGAATTCCGCATCCCCGGCGGTCAGTCCTACGCCCCGGTCAACCGACGTATCCCAGCCGACTTCTCCTCTGCCACCTTCTTCCTCGCAGCAGGCGCCTGCCTCGATAACGCCGTCACCTGCGAAGGCCTGGATTTCTCCGATACCCAAGGCGACAAAGCCGTGGTGGAATACCTGAAGGCCATGGGTGCCCGGGTCACCATGAACGACCAAACCATATCAGTACAGGCCGATGCGTTGCGCGGTTGCGAACTGGACATGAATGCCACGCCCGACGCACTCCCCATGATGGCCGTACTGGGATGTCTCGCCCAAGGCGAAACGCGGCTGGTGAACGTACCTCAAGCCCGTATGAAGGAAACAGACCGCATCGCCGTCATGCATCAGGAACTAACCAAGATGGGCGCCGACATAGAAGAACTCCCCGACGGACTCATCATCCGACAAAGTAATCTCAAAGGTACAGAAGTCCAAGGCCACGGCGATCACCGTGTCATCATGTCCCTCGCCGTAGCGGGCACCTTTATTGAAGGAACCACCACTGTTAAAGGTGCCGACGCCATGTCCATCACCTATCCCGACTTCGCAGCACACATCCAGTCTATCGGCGGGAATGTGAAAATGAACACATAACTTAAACCCTTTTTATTTTAACGCAAAGACGCAGAGGCGCAAAGAGTCTTGAATTAATCTGATAGGCTTAAGAGCAAGGAAACAGTTTTAAAACATTTTAAAAAATAATTAACCAGGAAACTCAGCCTTATGTCATTCCCCGTTCGACAGGAAATCTTTAGCCCCAAAATACAAATTTCAAGAGATATCTGCTCACCGCTTGCGGGATGATAACTAGGAAACATCAATTTAAACTATTGAAAATACAATAAAATGTCAAATAGAAATTCTCCCTTTGAGGGGAGATCAAGGGAGATGTTGGGTTCACACAATGACTACCTTATAATTCAATTATTCCCTTGACACGCAGAGCCTCTTTTCGTTAATACAAATAAAAAATAGACCTATCAATATAAAACCAAATATAATCCAAAGACTCCGCGCCATACCAACAACCCTTTGCGCCTCTGCGTCTTTGCGTTAAAAANAAAAANGTAATTAAGAAAAGGACTCCACATGACCGAAGACGAATTAAGTCATCTCATCATCGGACGTGCAATTGAAGTCCATAAAACCCTCGGCGGCCCAGGTTTACTAGAAAGTGTTTACGAAGAAGCTCTCGCATGGGAACTCAAACAAATGGGACTGAAAGTCGAACGCCAAATATCTGTTCCCATTCATTACAAAAACCAAAAGCTAGGCAACCCTCTTTACCTTGATTTAATCATTAACGGACAAGTAATCATAGAGTGCAAAGCCACTGCCGAACACAATAAGATATATGAGGCTCAGACCTTGACATACCTAAGACTAATGGATTTAAAGTTAGGCTTGGTGATAAACTTTGGACAACGTGTGGTGAAAGATGGGATACATCGAGTTGTTAATGGGCTTTAGGTTGAAGGCTTTTTATTTTAACGCAAAGACGCAGAGACGCAAAGAGACTTGGGTTCATTTTAGAGGTTTTGGAAGGGAAATAATTTTGAGTTCCGGAAAACAAATTAGAATCTATTTACCAGACGGGCTATTTCAGGTATACGTCATGGCGGAATTGACAACTGGATAGGGCAAGCATTCTCTGTCCCAAGAAACCATGGCAATGAACTCAAATTATTGGATGAATCGTCAAAACCTTGTGTCTACTTTTTGTTTGGTGATGACCAAGAAACAGGGAATGTCATTGAAGGTTACCTTGCTGACGGTAGAGGGAAATGAAAAGACAGTGATGGTAAAAGTCTCAGGAAAATTGAAGAAATATAAGTATCTTCCTGTAAAATATTGTACCAAGGCCACGCCCAGCACCCACAACTCTTTGCGCCTCTGCGTCTTTGCGTTAAAATAAAAAAGTAAATTAAAAGGACTACCCTCCATGAACATCGTCATCATAGGGCCGAAAGGGTCAGGAAAAAGCACCGTAGGCGCAGCCATCGCCAAAGAACTGGAACTGCACGTTGCGGAAACGGATCACATCATCGAAGAACTCCACGGCACAGGCGAATCCTTCCGCGAAATATATAAAGCTGTCGGCGAAGACGCCTTCCGCGCACTCGAACGCCAAGCCGCTGCGAAATGCGCGGAACACGATTGGCATATCATCCTCACTGGCGGCGGCACCTTCATGGACACCGGCTCCCGTAACGCCCTCCGCGCCAACGCCCTCATCATATACCTCACCGCCGTTGCAGACACCCTCTGGGAACGCGCCACCGCCGAAGGCATCCCCGCACTCTACGAAGGCACGGACGGACAAGCAAAGTATCTGGAGACCTGCAAATTCCGGGACGAAGTCATGCGGCCTTTCGCCGACATCATTTTGGATACTACTTCAGAATCCCCCGAAACATTGGCCCAGCAAGCCTGCGAACTCATCAGTCAGGAACTAGCCATCCGAAGTCGGTCCGCCAACACCTACGGCGACATCATTCGTCTCACTACCTACGGCGAGAGCCACGGCAAGGCCATCGGCGGCATCATGGATGGACTGCGCCCCGGACTCCCCATCGACGAAGACGCCATCCGTGTGCAGATGCAGCGGCGCCGTCCCGGGCAAAGTAAAGTCGTCACCCAACGCAAAGAAGCCGACGACGTAGAGATCCTTTCCGGCGTATTCGAAGGCAAAACAACCGGCGCACCTATCGGCTTCATAATCAAGAACACCGATCAACGCTCCAAAAATTACGACGATATCAAAGACAAATTTCGTCCCGGTCACGCGGACTATACCTTCTACAGAAAATACGGTCTTCGCGATTACAGAGGCGGCGGACGATCCTCCGCTCGCGAAACCGCCGTGCGCGTCGGTGCCGGAGCCATTGCCATGGAGCTGCTCAAATCCAAAGGCGTTACCTTTCGCGCTCACGCCGTAGAAGTAGGAACCATCAAAGCAGAAACCTGCGACTACGATGTCATTGAAACCAATCCCGTGCGATGCGCCGACCCCATTGCCGCTAAAAAGATGGAAGAAGCCATCCTGCAAATCCGTAAAGACCAGGACTCTCTCGGCGGAATCGTTCAACTCGACATTCTCGGCGTACCCGTAGGTCTGGGCGACCCGGTATTTGCCAAGCTGGATGCCCGTCTCACCCACGCCATCATGACCATCGGCGCCATCAAAGGCGTGGAAATCGGCGACGGCTTTGCCATGACCCGCATGCACGGCAGCGAAACCAACGACAACATGACCGACGGCGACTTCCTGTCCAACCACGCTGGCGGCATCACCGGAGGTATCTCCACCGGACAAACCATCACCCTGCGCATCGCMCTCAAACCCACCGCATCCATCTCCAAAGAACAACAAACCATCGATACCAAAGGCGACAACGTCTCCGTAGAAGTCCACGGACGCCACGACCCCTGCCTGGTCCCCCGAGCCGTCCCCGTCATCGAAAACATGGCGGCCCTGGTCATCCTCGATGCCTGGGAAATCCAGACCCGCCTCAATCCCGACTGGGAAAAAATCTAACCGCAAACCACATCTTTATCCAGATAGCACTGATGACACAGATACCTATTCCGGGGCATGGGCGTCTCGCCCATGTATGGGCTAAAAGGGGCTGTTGAAAAAGTCCATCGTTGAACAGAAAATCTACGGAACCCTCATGCACAAAATTCTTTATCCCAGAATCCCATTGTCGATCAAAGCCCTGTAGGGGCGACACTATTCCAGCCCAGGGCAACGCCATGGGTTCCCATGCCCAGAAAAATTCTAGCCCTGTAAGGGCGTTCTAAAGCATTTTCACTCTGGGCACGCCATTTTTCAACAGCCCCGTCTCGCCCATGTATGGGCTAAA
>NVWG01000174.1 GCA_002746185.1 Candidatus Hydrogenedentota bacterium | reverse complement strand
CCCGCGAAACCGTCTGCTTTAGTTACTTTTTTATCGGCAGCAAACGCAGCCTGTGCTTTTTTCAAATCATAATTCTCAAAATAAGTCTGTATCCCCTTTAGACACACCGGAGGTTGAGGACATGGTGGAATTGAAGGGTATTCTTACATCGCCGGATGGCACACCCCGATTTTCACTGATGCTGACTGAAAAGGACAACTCSMRMTMTCGCTTTATGCTGTCATTGGGTGAGGACTTGTGGATGGGATGGGTGGTAACAGAATTCAACCCTACGCGAGGCACTATCACTATTCAAAAAGAAGATCGGCTGCTCATACTACGTCGTGGCGATCCGATACCCCTCAACTAACAGTCAGCTATCTTTGGATCGTTTTTCAGAGCCGTGTTTTTTGAGTTTCTTTTTGATATCTTCCAGCGTTGGATCCAAACGAACGGCGCGTTCCCATTCTGCCACCGCTTTGTCTTTTTCTTTGATCATCCAATACGCATCGCCCAAGTGGCCACGCAAGATACCATCATCGGAGGGCATGGCCCGAATGGCGCGCTTAATCAAATCAACGGCCTTTTTTCCTTTTCCCATTCGATAATAAATCCACCCCAGGCTGTCCAGATAATATCCATTTTCCGGATCCATGAGCAAAGCACGATTCAATAATTCTTCCGCTTCMGCCAAATCCTGATCCACTTCTGCTAAATGATATCCCAGAAAATTCAATACATCCGGATCGTTGGGATCGAATTCCAAGCACAAGCGCAAGTGTTTCTCCGTCTCTTGATTATTCTTCAATCCTTCATTCGCGGTGGCCAGATAGTAATGCAGCCACTTTTCCGGTCCGAAATCACGTAAGACTTTCTCGAATACCACTTGCGCCTTGGCATTTTGCTGGGATGAAAGCAGCACACGCCCTAATACCGTACCCACTGTTCGGGAAGGTACACCCTCATCCATCAAACTGCGTAACTCTTTCTCCAAAAACGCTCCGGTTTTTTCCATACCGAATTGGCTGATGATACCGTTAAGGTAAATGGAGCATTCCGTATCCAGATCGCCGTCTATTCCGTCCAGTGACTCTATCGCTTTCTGATACGGTTCCCCGGCTTGTCTTCTAACCAGCGCYTGCAGCAATGTACCCAGAATGGGTGCGCCGTTGGGTGCAGCAAATATTGACGCGTCTTTCACATCACCTGTCAGCAAATGAACGTAGCTGTTATATAAATGATGTCGAGTGTTGACCTGATCGCTTTCAATGATTAGCTTTAAAATACCCAGCGCGGCCTTCAGATCGCCCGTTTGAACATAGGCTCCCACCAGATTTTCCCAGCTAGCTGTGTGGTCGTTATTTTGATTCAGAAATGCGCGAAACTGCTCAATGGCCTTCTGAAATTCTTTTTGCTCCAGGTACACCACGCCAAGCATATACATAGCTGGTGTAAGCGTGGGATTCAGCGACAGTGCTTTTTCCAACACAACCCGCGCGCCTTCGCCATCACTCATCTCCAGCAGATTAATCCCCAGGCGGTAATACAAAAACGATGACTCCGGGTTGAGCTTGATGAGTTCTTCGTATACCTCTACCGCACCCACTAAATCATTGGACTGTTCTTCTACTTCTGCCAATGCCTCGTAACCCAGCGTGCTGGTTGGGTCCAATCCGATAGCTGTCTGGAAAGCAACCTTGGCATCCTCAATACGATCCAGCTGATAATAAATCCGTCCCAGCCAGATATTGAGCATCACATTCTCTGGACCCCGTTCCAGTGCTCGTTCCGCCATGATTGCCGCGTTTTCGTAATCCTGATCCCGATAATACATGGCTAACAGACGCACCTGAAGGGATTCGGCATCCGGTGTAAGATCCGATGCGCTCCGCATCTCGCGAATAGCGCCTTCATAGTTTCCTGTATTCATGTGGATAACTGAAGTCAGATAATGGCTCAGCGCCTCACTCGACACCGCTTGCGAGACATCCGAATCGGACATGGGCGACCGACCGTTAGCTTTATTCCCGTCCGGCGCCGTAGCACATCCCGCTGTCATGACTGACACGGCAACACACATCATCCAATAACGCTTCATACTGCAAATCCCCTTATCACTACAATTCACCAGTCTCAATCATTTTCGACATTGGCGCGAATGATTTCCGATGTATATGGCATGGTCCAAACTTCTCGATTGCCTCTATATGCGCTCGAGTACCGTACCCTTTGTGTTTCGCGAATCCATATTCTGGATAGCGCACGTCCAACTCGACCATAATGCGATCCCGGGTAACCTTGGCCATTATACTCGCAGCAGCTATCGATTGAGATAACTGATCGCCTTTGATAATTCTCTTTTGTGGAATGGCGCATCCCTTGATGGCAAATCCATCAACGAGCAGAAATTCCGGCAACGGGGAAATCCCTTGAGCCGCCTGTGCCATAGCCGCATAGTTGGCCGCCTGAATACCATTTCGATCTATTTCATCCGCCTCGATCACCGCTATACCTACGGCATGATTTCCTTGGGATATCTCACCAAAAAGACGCTCACGTTTGGCTGCGGTTAACTTTTTGGAATCGTTTACGCCATCCACCGGCCCTGCCAGAATAACTGCCGCGGCAACAACGGGGCCGGCCAAAGGTCCGCGACCTGCCTCATCAACCCCGGCAATTCGCTGTATACCGCTATTCCACATCTGACGCTCAAATTCCAATAACGGAATTGTTGGATCRTCTATCCACAYATTGGKCATTTTGATATATTTCACTTAGTTTTTTAAATAAAAAAATCGGACGAAGCATTCGCTTCGTCCGATGAGAATATCACGATTCGCACATCAAAATCGCATACCTAACTTAAAGTGCTATACGTTAGTCTTTTTCTGTTGTTTCCGTAGCTGCGGTATCTTCCGCTGCATCCTGTACTTCAGGAGCCGTTTCTTCCACAGGCTTTTCCTGATCAGGTGCCTTCGCTGCTGGAGCAGATTTCGAGGCGCCCCGAGCTTTCTGTTTCACACGGGCAGCCTTCCCGGAGAGATCGCGCAGGTARTGCAGTTTCGCRCGGCGYACTTGTCCTTCGSGAATCACTTCCACTTTTTCCACGCGAGGTGAATGCAAGGGAAATACACGCTCCACACCTTCRTTGTGAGCCACACGGCGTACGGTGAAGTTACCCAAGGCACTTTCTGCGCCTTTCCGGCCAATGACCACACCTTCAAAAATCTGGATGCGTTCTTTGTCGCCTTCCACAATCCGGTAATGAACCCGAACCGTGTCCCCAATATTGAACTGAGGAACATCTTCTTTCAACTGGCCTTTTTCAATTTCAGCTATAACATTCACGGAAACTCTCCTGTTAGTTACAATCTATGTTATGACCCTGCGGGGTCTTCCTTATCCAATTCTTTTAAAAGCGTTCGGTCTTCTTTTGAACACCCTTCCAATAACTCCGGTCGCCGTTCACGCGTTACACGTAGTGCCTCTTTTCGACGATAMCGCTCAATGGCAGCATGGTTGCCGTTTTTCAAWACTTCCGGCACCGCCATRCCGCGATACTCGGGCGGGCGTGTATATTGAGGCGCWCCCARCAGACCGTCRTAAAACGAATCTGTGGACACCGACTCAAAGTCACCAACTACCCCTGGCAGCATCCGACTCACCGCTTCGATAATCACCATGGCAGGCAGTTCGCCGCCGCTCAGGACRTAATCTCCAATGGARATTTCATCCGTACACAAGCCTTGGCTCACACGCTCGTCCACGCCTTCATACCGTCCGCATATAAGCACCATATCCTTGGTGCCAGCCAATTCCTTGACCACTTCCTGGGTCAAGGGTCGTCCTCGCGGCGACATCAATATCACCCGCTCCAGCGAGTTGTGTTCTCTTAAACTTTCAACGGCATTGAACAACGGGTCGCACTGCATCACCATACCCGGTCCGCCTCCGTAAGGCGCGTCGTCTACGGTGCGATGTATATCCGCCGTAAACTCCCGGGGGTTCGTCAACCCAATATTCAGAATACCTTTATCTATAGCCTTGCCTAACAGGCTGGCTTGCAAATGCGCCTCGAATAACTCGGGAAATAACGTAAGGACATCGATCCTCATACGTCCACTCCCGTCACAGGCGCATCATCGTCTTCATCCGATCCAACGGCATAGGGTTCAATATCACCCACCAATACCCGGCCTCGGTCCCAGTCCACCGACTGTATCACCTGGGGTATGGCCGGCATCAACAGAAGCGAACCGCCATCCTGCTGTACTTCCATCATCCCGTGCGCCGGAGTGGTAAACGTGGTTATTACCCGACCAAACAACTGYCCGTCGGCCGATTCCAATTTCARGCCTTCCAACTCCGTCAGGTCATACTTTAYAGAYGACCTGWYMACATCACWGMKGTCCACSACYACCRCTGCYTTYRTCATMWGRGCRACYGTATCRCGGGGCACMCCRGGCACCAGCGTAACTATCGGGTTTGTCCCGACAGCGTGTACTTTTTCAACTTTACTTTTGAGAACTTGGCCGCTGCGCAGTTTCGTATACAACCACGCTATTCCTTCCAGCGTCGGCGTATAACTGCCTGCAATCTGCAAACGAACCTGACGGCGGGCGGGATTTACGCTGACTACAGCACCAATGCGCACCCAATGTAGTTCCGTCTGCAAGGCGCTTTCCCAGTTATTCCACTATCTCCAGATTGACCCGAACATCCTGCTTCGCCGAAGCGGAATTTAGCAGGGTCCGCACGGCCTTAGCCACCCGACCATTCTTGCCGATTACCCGGCCCATATCATCGGGGTGGACACGCAGCTCGTAGGTCTGGCCTTCTTCGCCGTCGATAACCCGAACTTCTACATCATCCGGATGTTCCACCAATTTCTTGGAAATCAATTCAATAAGTTCTTTCATGTTTCATCTCTCGTACACGCGTTGGGTCATATTACGCAATTGCCAGACCGCACCCGCGTGCTTTGTTTCGCCCCCAGACGGATTGGTACCCGCCTCGGGCTTCATTGAGTTTCAACTAATGTTATTCGGAAGCGGCAGCGGCTTCGGAAACTGCAGCGACTTTGGGAGCCGATTTACCTTGCCTAAGGTCTGCAAACTTGGTCATGATGCCCTTCTTGGACAAAATTTTCCGCACGGTATCGCTGGGACGCGCACCCTTACTCAACCAATTCAGTGCCGCTTCTTCGTTTACTTCAGCCAACGGTTCAGGGCGCGCACAGGGATGGTAAAATCCCAATTCCTCGATAACCTTTCCCGTAATTTTTCCCCGGGAATCGGTGACCACAACGCGATAGTATGGAGTATGGGTTCTGCCGCCCCGTTTCAATCGAATTACTGTTGCCATTTGTCGTGCTTCCTTCTGGTTCGAGCCGGTTCTCCGGCCGCATATTATTTATCCGAATCCCAGCGGCATTCCGCCACGAGGACCACGTCCTCGCATGCCTTTCTTGCCGCCTTTCATCATCATCTTCATCATCTTCTTGGACTTTTCAAAGTCCTTTAACATCCGGTTTACTTCCGGTACCGACGTGCCGCTKCCTGCMGCAATTCGCCGACGCCGGCTACCGTTTATTATCTTGGGCTTACGCCGTTCCTGCTTGGTCATGGATTGAATAATGGCTTCGACACGCGTCAATTCGCCATCATCCACTTCCATACCTTTGGGCATCATCTGGTTCATACCGGGGATTTTTTTCATCAAATCACTCAGCGAACCCATCTTCTTTATTTCCTGCATCTGACTCAGGAAATCTTCCAGATTCCAGGTGGCCTTGCGGGCCTTTTCCTGAAATTTGATAGCCTTTTCCTGGTCAACGACATCCTGGGCTTTTTCCACCAGGGAGACAATATCGCCCATGCCGAGAATCTGATCCGCCATGCGCTGGGGATAAAACTCATCCAGGTCTTCCAGCTTCTCACCGGTCCCTACAAACTTAATGGGGCACCCGGTAACGTGAATCACGCTGATCGCCGCGCCGCCTCGTGCATCGCCGTCCATCTGCGTGAGGATAACACCCGTTAACGGCAAAGCTTCGTTAAACTGCTTGGCTGAATTAACCGCATCCTGACCGGTGGTAGCGTTGGCAACGAACAAAATCTCATCCGGCTCTACAGCCTTCTGAATCCGCCGCACCTCGCCCATCATATTGTCGTCGATATGCAGACGGCCCGCCGTGTCCAAAATGATCACGTCGCACCCGCGCATCTGGGCTTCGCCTTTGGCCATGACGCAGATATCAACCGGATTCGCTTTTTCACCCAGGCTGAAACTCTCCACACCAGCTTGCTGTGCAATCACTTCCAACTGCTTTATAGCAGCGGGACGATACACATCGGCACCCACGAGCAGGGGCTTCCTGCCCTTTTTCTTCAACTGTAACGCCAGCTTCCCGGACGTAGTCGTTTTACCTTGTCCCTGCAAGCCCACCATCATAATCACGGTAGGCGGCTTGTTCGCCATCTGCAGGGGGGCATTGGACCCGCCCATGAGCTTCATCAACTCATCGTGGACAATCTTGACGATCAATTGACCAGGGTGAATACTCTCAACCACCTTCTGGCCGACCGCGGCTTCCTCCACGTCAGCAATAAACTGCCTTACAACCTTGTAGTTTACGTCGGCTTCCAGCAGCGCTTTCCGGATTTCCTGAAAGCTGTCTTTCATGTTCTTCTCGGTCAAACGTCCCTGACCGCGAATATTCTTGAAAACGCCTTCGAGTTTGCTGCTTAGCGACTCAAACAAATTACTACCCTGGTTGGCCCGCTCAATGGGGCACAGTATAGACGCTAAAAGGCACACTTCGCCCTTTTAGCAAGCGCGTAATATAGCACATAAATCCGTACCGTTGCAATTGTTAACGCCCCTATGCACAATGAGGTCACGTATGATTATGGGGCGAAACTGATTTATTTACACCATTTTGCAAAATACCCCTCTCAAGGTATCAAATAATGAATATTTCCTCGATTTAGGGGTAGTACATGACAGATATGACTACAGCAACTACCATAGACGAGCAGACTATCATTATACAGGCACAGCAGGGTAACCGACACGCCTTCAGCCAACTGGTAAAGCTTTATCAAAAAAGGGCTTACGGGATCGCATATCAATATGTGGGCAATAGAGAAGATGCACTGGAAATGGCTCAGGACTCCTTTGTAAAGGCGTACAAAGCGATGAAGCGATTTGATACCCAGATGCCGTTTTATCCATGGCTGTACCGAATAGTGAAAAATACGTGCCTTAATTATTTGAAGAAAAAGAAGCGACGCGGCGAGGTCTCCCTGAACGCCATGATGCATCACGGGTTCGATATCGCGTCTTCCAATCGGGATGGGGAACGGCGGGTGCATCTGACGGAACTCCGGGACTCCATCGCGAAGGCTATGAACCGATTAAGTGAGTCGCACCGAGAAATAGTATTACTTCGCCATGTACATGACATGGCGTATAGCGAAATTGCCGACAGCCTGGATATACCTCGTGGTACGGTCATGTCCAGACTGCACGGGGCGCGCCGTAATTTACGGGAAGCCATGGAAGTAACCCAGGAAACGGGATAACCGATACCATGAATGAAGAATGCAGTCAGATCCATGAATTGATGTCCGGGTATCTGGATGTGGAACTGGATCCGGCGGATCGACTCCGCCTGGAAGCCCATGTAGCCGGGTGCACAGAATGCCGGGCCGAGTTGGAAGCCATGACGGATCTGGTTGCGGCGTCCAATGAGCTGACCATTGACATGCCGCCGGATGAAGTGTGGGATGCGTTCCAGAATAACGTCCTGGCACGTCTGGAACGGGGAACGGGTTGGGCCTTGGCATTGACAGGGCTGGTTGTGTTGATGGGAATCGGTCTGTACTATATGGTCGTTCTAGACTGGGCTTCTCCCGGCATTAAACTGGCCGTGGAAATGGGTTTGGCGGGATTGGTCATTCTGTTCTTCTCCGTGCTCCGACAGCGACTTGTAATGCGGCGGCATGACCGATACAGTCGAGACGTACATCGATAATCGGTGTGTGTAGCGAATTATATAAGGGAATACAATGTGCTAATCGTAACGTCATCCAATATCGCTGGCAAGAACATAACCGAGACCATCGGCATGGTTCGCGGCACGACCGTGCGTGCCCATCATGTGGGCAACGACATCATCGCCTACATGCGCCTTTGGGAAAAAGAAGACTACTGGGGCGCGCACCGTCCCGTGGCGGAGCAAAGTGCCCGTGCCATTTCCAAAGGCAAAGAATACTTCGGGCAATACTGCTCAAGTTGCCACGGTCCGAATGGATTGGGGATGCAGGACGGTGCCGGCTACTTCGCG
>NVWG01000173.1 GCA_002746185.1 Candidatus Hydrogenedentota bacterium | reverse complement strand
CTGTTCCAGCTTGGCRCGGGTCAGCGTTACGTTMAGGTGTTTAGGGCCTGATGCATCGGCGGTAATGAAGGGTAGATTGATTTCGGTGGTCATGGCRGTGGAGAGYTCGCATTTRCCTTTTTCCGCGCCTTCTTTYAAGCGTTGGAGGGCCATGGGGTCTTTACGAAGATCGATACCTTGATCACGCATGAATTCTTCGGCGAGCCAGTTGATGATGGTTTCGTCAAAATCGTCACCGCCCAGTTGGGTGTCGCCGTTGGTGCTTAGAACTTCAAAGCTATCGTCGCCGATGGCCAGGATAGATACGTCGAAGGTTCCGCCGCCCAAATCGTATACGACTACTTTTTCGTTCTTTTTCTTGTCCATACCGTAGGCCAATGCGGCGGCAGTGGGTTCGTTGATGATGCGGAGGATTTCCAGTCCRGCGATGGTTCCGGCATCCTTGGTGGCCTGTCGCTGTGCATCATTGAAGTAGGCCGGAACGGTAACGATGGCCTGGGTGACTTCTTCGCCCAAATAATTTTCGGCGGTCTCTTTCATTTTCTGGAGTATCATGGCGGAGATTTCGGGTGGGCGATAGGTTTTGCCCTGGATRGTKACCTGGCAGTCRTCGGAATCCGTAGCCGAGACGGCATACGGTACGAGTGTCTTTTCACTGCCCACTTCGCTGAACCGACGTCCCATGAATCGTTTGATGGAAAAGATGGTGTTTTCCGGATTCGTTACGGCCTGGCGTTTCGCGACGGCACCGATGAGGCGCTCTCCGTCTTTGGTAAACGCTACACAAGACGGGGTTGTGCGCCCGCCTTCGGTGTTGGCGATAACTTCTGCTTCGCCGCCTTCCATTACTGCGACGCAGGAGTTGGTTGTTCCCAGGTCTATGCCAATCACTTTACCCATGTCTTGCTTTCCTCCGATTTTCTATTGATTAGGGTTGTTCGTCGTCGTTATCTGAACTGGATTCCGTGGTGCCCGATTCGTCGGGGGTACCCAAACTAACGACTACTTTGCTGGGGCGCACCACTTGGTCAGCCAGTTTATATCCTCGTTGGAATTCTTCCATAATGTGGTCATGCGGGACCGCATCCGAGGGGGATTGCGAAATTGCTTCGTGTATATTGGGGTCGAATAGCTCACCTATAGCAGGGATGGGGGAGAGTCCATTCTGACTAAGGATATCCTGAAACTGTTTGTACACCATATTAACCCCTTCGCTAATGCCTTCANGGTTTTTTTGACCATGATGAAGTGCCAGTTCCAAATTATCCAGTAYAGGCAGAACATCCTGAATCAGGTTTGTAGCGGCAGTCTTGCGGACCCGTTCCATTTCCCGTGCCATACGTTTTCTATAGTTATCAAAATCGGCCCGGGATCGGAGTACCTGATCTTTTAACTGGGTAATTTCCAGTTCCATTTTTTCTATGGGATCGAGGGGTTCGGCTATTTGTTCCTGCTCAACATTTTCGTCTGTATCGACGGTTTCATCTTGAACATGATCGTTACGTTTTTTTTCGAATTCGGTTTCTTCCATGCTATTCACTTCTCAAGTTGGGGGATTAGGTGCGGGACAGTGTGCTGAATAATCGGCTCAATCTTGCTGCGGTATAATCCACAATGCCAGTCAGTTTTGAGTAGGGCATGCGGCGAGGTCCAAGTACACCTACCATACCTACGGTYTTTCCATTTATTTGGTAGGGTGCGGATACGACGCTTACTTCATCGATGCCGTGTTCATGTGCTTCGGAGCCTATAATAACGCGGGCACCCTGAGATTGACTGGAGGTAATGCCAGCCCGGAGCAGTTCCATAACTTTATCTTCTTCTTCCAGAAGGCCGAAGACTTCGCGGGCGCGGTCGATTTGTTGAAATTCGGGTTGCTCGAACAATTGGGTAGCCCCTTCAAGAAATAGCTGCCCACCGGTTTGGGTACCAGAAATCTGATGAAGAAGCTGTGCGGCCTGTTCGGCCAGGGCACGTTGTTCATCGACGAAGTCGTGAAGGACGGATTCAATTCTAGTAGAAATATTTTCGACGGACGTGCCTTTAAGGTGGGTGTTCAAGAAATTATTCATCTTCTGTAATCCGTCGGTGGACATGGTATCGATAACCGGGATGACGAGTGTGCGTACTTGACCGTAGTTGTCAGCTATGAGCAAGGCGGCGCGATTTCCGCCCATGGGCATCAAATCGACTCGGGATATTTCTGTAACGGCCAGGCTGGGTGCTTCTACAATGCCTGCCTGGTGTGATAGGAGCGCTAGTAAGGTGCTGGTCTGTTTGAGCAGTACGTCTGCATCTGACAGACGTTCGTTTAACTCGGATTCGTATCTTGAACGCTCGGACAAGGTGATTTCCTGGATATTCATGAGGTAATCGACGTAATAGCGGTATCCTTTATCCGTGGGAACCCTGCCGGAGCTGGTGTGTACTTGGTGGATATATTCTTGTTCTTCCAGGTCGGACATGACATTTCGGACGGTGGCAGGGCTGATATCAAGTTGATATCGCTTGACAATGGCGCGGGAACCCACAGGTTCGGCGGAGGTGATATGGAGATGCACCACGGCCTGCAGGATGAGCTCTTCGCGTTCTGTAAGGGATTTCTCTGTCATGATTTAGTCCTATTGCTTAGCACTCAAAAGTATGGAGTGCTAACAGTGTGCGAAGTGTAGCACAGGGCCGAAAAATGAGTCAAATTTTTATAGCTTTCTGCGTTTAGCGGGTTGATCTCGCTGCTGTAACCAGCTAATATGTAATACTTTATAGGGTTTTACTCCTTTGTGATACATGTTGCCTTCGATCTTTCATCTCTCGGCCCTCAAAAATCGGGTGTGGGGGTGTATACAGAATCCCTGATGCGCCATTTTTCGGATGATACCGGAGCCATACGTATCTCTGGATATTCATCGGGTCGCGTAAAGCCAGAGTTGGGAAATTGTCCGGAATTGGCTTCGTATCGGCATATATCGATACCCACGAGAGGGCTGTATGGGCTTTGGAATTTAACGGGCTTCCCTGTAATTGAGCGTCTGGTGGGGCCTGTAGATGTATACCATGGCACCAATTATGTGCTGCCGCCTGTACGTCGGGCGAAACGGGTATTGACTATCCATGATTTGTCATTTATTCGATGTCCTGAGTTGTGTCCACCTGATGTTGTCAGTCCGTATGTGAAAAATGTACCTCGTTTTTGTAGGGAGGCTGACAAGATTATCGCCGTGTCTGAATTTACGAAACGAGAGCTGATGGAGCTGCTTGATATTCCAGAGTCAAAAATAGTGGTCATCGGCGAGGCTATCGATAGACCCATTAGGACAGATGGAACTGATTCGTCCAGACAATGTTCCTTTGACCTGGATTCGGTCAGTCCTYATTTACTTTTTGTTGGTACGTTGGAGAAGCGAAAGAATATTATGGGTCTTCTTAAAGCATTCAATGATATTCACCGTTCCTATCCCCATCATTTGGTACTGGCAGGTAAACCGGGCTATGGTTGGTCGGAGTGTACGGCTTATATTGAGGAGCAGGGTTTGGGAGACCGGGTGCATGTGCTGGGGTATGTTTCGGATGAGGAAAAGACGGCGCTGTATACCCATGCCGAGGTTTTCGTGTATCCCTCTTTGTATGAAGGATTCGGTTTGCCTATATTGGAAGCCTTTGCTGGTGGATGTCCCGTGGTAACGATGGATACGGCCTCGATGCCGGAAGTGGCTGGTGATGGGGCTGTGTATGCTGATGCGGATGAGCCGGACGGTGTGGCGCATGCTATACGGCGCGTTTTGGATGATGCGGATTTGCGAGAAAATTTACGGAACAAAGGTACTCAACGACTTGAATTGTTTTCCTGGAATCGGGTGGCGAGCGAAACGGTGGATGTGTATCGAGGTCTGCTCTCATGAAGGTGTTACTTGATGCATTGCAGATTCAGAACCAGAGCGGAACGGGTCGCTACACTGCGGCACTTCTCGAAATGCTGCCGCAGGTTTCCGATAATATGAATCTTTTGTCTGTGGTGCCGGAAGCGTATATGAATGAGCGGGATGCTGCCAACGATTCGCTAGGAATGATTACCCATCATTCACGGGGTCCTTTATCAGGTGCGCGATTCAGGAACCGGGGTATTGCCAAGGTGGCCCAGAAGGAAAACGCGGATATTGTTCATTTCCCGGCTACGGTAGGTCGGCAGCGTTCCTGGGGTACCGGGGTGAAATCCAAGGTGGTGTTGACTGTGCATGACTTGAGTTTTTTGCGGGAGCCAGGGTGGTTTAAGCGGGACAGGGCCTTGTATTATCGGAAAACAATCAAACGGTCGGTACGGTATGCGGATCATCTGATTGCCGATTCGGAAGCGACGGCTTCGGATTTGGTTGCCATGCTGGATGTTGATCCTGAATTGATTTCGGTGACCCCGTTGGGCGTAGATTCGCATTTTGTACCTGCTTCGGAGAATGAAATAGATAGGGTTAAAGCGGATTACGGATTGCCCAATGAATTCTTTTTGTATGTGGGAACATTGGAACCACGAAAAAATTTGGTGCGGGTGATTCAGGCGTTTGATGCCATTGCCGACCAGACCGATTTTGATTTGGTACTGGCCGGGCGCGAGGGGTGGAAGGTGGGACCCATTTTAAATGCTGCTCGAAAATCTCCCCATACCTCGCGTATCCATTTMMSWGRWKWMSTSGYTGRTGAKGRYKWKSYGCSRTYRKWSKMMMSYGSTRGYSTTYYTGTATGKSSSARYWTKKGRRMMRSGWWMRRRTTKSSWSCKKKKGAKKCNANGGCGTKTGGCGTGCCGGTACTGACATCCAATACATCGAGTTTACCGGAAGTGGTGGGTACAACAGCGCTCACGGTTGACCCTTTGGACGGCGATGCCATCGCAGGGGGTATGCTGAAATTGGCCTCGGATGCGACTCTCCGAGAGTTGCTAATGCATAAGGGTATTCATCGTGCCCGGCAGTTTACATGGAAGCGTACGGCGGAAATGACGCTGGTTGCCTATCGWCGTGCCTTGGGYGAGATTTGATGAAGATTTTACATCTGTATAAGGATTTTGATCCGCCTGTGCATGGTGGAATGGAGCGTCATATTGCGTTGATGTGTCGTTATCAGCGGGAGTGGGCTGATGTTGCGGCGTTGACGTGCAGTCGGTCATTATTTTCACAGAATACCTACCGTGATGAAACGCCTGTTCGGGAAGTGGGAGAGTGGTTTCGCTTTCAGAGTGCGCCTGCTTCTCCGCTGTATCCGTGGTATATGCGGCGAACTCCTGCTGATGTTATGGTAGTGCATGTGCCTAATCCTACGGCTGAGCTGGGTTGGCTGCTGGCGCGACCAAAAGGTAAACTGGTGGTGCGTTATCATAGTGATGTGGTCCGCCAGGCAGCGGCGATGAAATTGTATAAGCCATTTCTAATGAATTTTCTTGATAAAGCTGATATTATCATCCCTACTTCGCAACGATATTTAGATACCTCTGAGACCTTGGCTCCGTTCGCAGATAAATGTAGAGTGGTGTCGCTGGGAATAGTGCCTTCGGAGTTTACTACGCCGGATGCAGCTCGAGTAGCTGCATTGCGGGAAAAATATGGAAAGCCGTTTGTGTTGTTTGCGGGCAGGCACCGATATTATAAAGGATTGGAATACTTGATAAAGGCTGCTCCACAGATTGATGCCCATGTGGTTATAGCGGGGGATGGCCCGATCCGAGCAGAAATGATGAAATTAGCTGAGACTACAGGTGTGGAGATTTCTTTTCCGGGCACATTGACTCACGAAGATTTGGTGGCCCATCTCCATGCCACTGAGTTGGTTGTATTCCCGTCGGTGGAACGAAGCGAGGCCTTTGGCATTTCCATAATGGAAGCGCATGCTTGCGGTACACCTGTGGTTGCGACGACATTGGGAACGGGCGTGGAGTTCATCAATGCGCACGGGGAAACGGGACTGAATGTGCCGCCTAAGGATTCCGAGGCGTTGGCAGCTGCCGTTAACCGATTGCTGGGGGATGAAGATGCGCGACAGGCTATGGGATGCCATGCACGGGAACGTATATTGCGTGATYTCGATGCGCGTAATATTGCCCGGGATGAATTTGAACTATATCGGGATGTCTTGAATGGGGAATAACTGGTATTTCATAKWSGGCATCGCACTGATCGAATCTTTCTTGATTTCGATTTTTCTTACTGCTGTTGTGCGACGTTTCGCGCTTCGATTCAATATTGTGGATCATCCTGGTGAGCGGAAAATGCACCATACGCCTAAACCTCTTCTGGGCGGGGTGGCCATATTTTTGACGTTTAATCTGGTTATATTTGGAAATCTTTTTCTTTTGGAACCGGCTGGCAGATTRGGTTTGGACTGGCTTGAACTGAATGTGCTTCCGTTTCTTGGGGAGAATACGTGGCGTCCTCTGGTAGGTATTTTCGCTGGGGGCTTAATCATATTCATGCTGGGTCTCGTGGATGACATAAAGGCGCTGACTCCTGAGGTGAAGCTGATAGGTCAAATTTCAGCGGCGTTGATTCTGGTGTTGTCGGGTATACGGCTGGATTTGTTTCTGGAACCGCTGCTTCACAAAGTCTGGCTGCTCAATACGCTGCCTGATGATAAATTTATGATGGTGTCCACCGCTATTTCCGGCGGGGTCACGATAATCTGGGTTGTGATGATGACGAACTCCATGAATTTCCTGGATAACATGGACGGATTATGCGGGGGGGTATCGGGTATAGCGGCGTTGTCGTTTTTCTTTTGTATCCTGCCGCAGGAAGAGTATTTTTTATGTGCGTTATTGATGGTATTCACGGGGTCCGTGGCTGGTTTTTTGTATCACAACCTTAATCCTGCTCGTATATTCATGGGGGATGCAGGGGCGATGTTTTGCGGATACATCTTGGCGACGGTGGCGGTAATGGGGACTTTTTATACGGAATCCATCTCCTCGCGTGTCGCAATAGCGGCTCCGTTGCTGGCGTTATGTGTGCCGATATTTGATACCCTTACGGTGGTGTATATACGTTGGAGAAATGGAGAATCCATCATGAAAGGGGATAAACGTCATTTTTCTCATAGGTTGGTAGAATTGGGTATGTCACCTCGTCAGGCAGTAGAGTTCATTTTTCTTGTAGCGGCTATAACAGGAATGGGCGGGGTGTTATTGGGTCAAGTGAACCCTTTAGGGACCGTTGTGATTTTAACTCAAGCGGTAGGAGTTTTTTTACTGATACTTCTTTTGATGCGGACGCAACGAAATTGATCGGGTATTTTAATGGCTAAAAAAGGCCGTAACACTAAAAAGTCATCACAGGAAATTTCGGTTGATGCTGCTGAAGTTGTTTCTCGCGAAACTTCTGGTGAGCATTCTGTTTGGCGTTCTGTCTTGCACGAGTACGTTGCTTTGGGGTTAGCATTGCTGCTTGTATTTCGTCCAATGCGAGATGGCGTTACGTATCCTTCATTCAATCTGTATTTGATGGCTATTATTTGGGTTTTGGCGATATTGGTTCTCATTCCTGTTTTTCGTAGAGGACAAGCCATTCGCTGCCGTATTCCGCTGGGTTTATTCGCAGGTTATTTGCTGGCAGCGTATTTTACTGGATTTGCTTCCATTCAATCGGATGTCTCTCATCGTGAGTTGGTGCATCAGTTGTCGTATTTTTTTCTATTTTTTGTAGTTTCAAATGGAATTCGAACCCGATTGGGTTTGGGAATTGTACTGGGATCGGTTGTTGTTGCCGGCTTTATGGAGGCGATATATTCCATTCTTCACGCCAATTATATTCTACCGTATGTTCGGCAGCAGATCATTGATAATCCCCGACTTATCGTCAGTTATTTTCAAACGGAAACACCGGAACTAACAGCGGAAATAAAAAACCGTCTGGAAATGCAGCGGGCGTTTGGTTCTTTTCTTTTTCCCAATGCTCTTGGGGGATATCTTGTTTTGTGTATACCGCTTTTTGCGGGGCATATTCTCTCTGTTTATCGTTGGTTTCGGGATGCGTGGGAATCTGGAGAGAGGCCGGATACTTTTTGGAATAGTTCATTTGGGGCGCTGCTTGCCAGTATGTTGATGGGGTGCACGTTTTTCACTTATGTATATGGAATAAATTTCATCATGGGCTTTACGCGTCCAGACAGCACATTACTGATTGAAGGGGTTTTGGCGAACGTATTTTTGGTGGGGGTTGTTCCTGTTGCAGCGGCGGTGGGTGCGTGGATGGTTATCCGACGTCGAAGCGCGTTGGCCTTAGGTACATTGTGTTCTTTTATACTGCTGGCGTTAACGGTGATTGCAGAGACGTATGCTTTATGGCTCACCTTGTCGCGTGGGGGTATTCTGGGA
>NVWG01000172.1 GCA_002746185.1 Candidatus Hydrogenedentota bacterium | reverse complement strand
ACCCGCCGTGGTACGTTCATCCACGGCCGAGCCATTGGGATCCGCGATGTATAAATTCCCTGTATTGGGATTGTAGGTGATCCCTGAGAGTGCAAAAGGCATGGCGAACGAGCTTTGATAAGCACCATCCATGTCGTATATGTCCACCTCTTGCGAGGAAAAATCAACGATGTAAAGGAATGTCCCATCGAACGTAATTTCGTTCGCCGATCCCGTGTTCGCTGTTACCGAAAATGAATTAACCACATTCCCATTGGTATTGATCAAATACACCGTGCCAGTCGCACCCGATGCAGTATGCCAAACCAGATTGGACCCGGCATCTGTCAAGCCCCACCCGGAAGCTCCCGATGGTAACGGAAGTGTTCCTACAGGGTCACCTAAGTCTTTAGGCATCCCGCTGCGCTCGTTCACGACTTGAGCAGATGCGTCGTCCTGAGCCATCGCTGCACGAGGTGTAAATACTCCAGCACCCAACAACACTAATCCAAGTCCCACACGAAATCCATTTATCATAATAAATCCTCTCTCCAACTCTCATCGTCGTTCGTTTAACGTGCCTCTCCGCAGCCTATTGCACGGAAAGGGAAACACACATAAATATATATTACAGCAACTAATCGCGTGAAGATATATCGAAAAAATGAATACTTCGGATTCATATACTAAGTGCAAAATATTTTGTATAGGGGTGAGTCTAATCCCTTTTTTTGACGATTCCCGAGTGGTTTTTGGGGAATATATTGAGGAAGGCATCGTGGAAATCTTGCATGTTGAGGTTGCTAGCCAATACCAGCCATTCGAGATAACACTCAGTATTGCTTATACCTGTTCAGATACACCACCCCATCGAGTCCTGAGCTATTTCCCTCCATCGTGAAAACCCCTCCGTCTCCCCATGCATACAAAGTGCATCTGACAGCGAATTTAGGTTATGGTACATTCTTCAAAAATGGAGACTACCCATGACCCGGTTATTCAAACGTATTATCCCAGTAATTTCAGCCATCTTGTTACTCAGCGTCTTGTCTGGCTGCGCCACCTACCGATCCGGCGATGCAGCGGTGTATTCCCCCGTTACTTTGGCTGTGGCGGAACCCACACTGGGAACGCATTTTGCTGTAATGCCGATAAGTCGTATCACCCCCAATAAAACCGGGGAATGGTGGGAAAAGCGGCACAACCTGCTGAACGAACGCGCTGCCGAAGGCGATCACGACCTGATATTCATTGGCGACTCCATAACCCATGCCTGGGAAAACGGGGGTAAAGAAGTCTGGGCGAAATATTACGAGTCGCGCAACGCCATGAACCTGGGTATCTCCGGCGATCGCACCCAGCACGTCATCTGGCGATTACAGAATGGTAATTTCAAGGGACAAACACCGAAATTATGCGTCATCATGATCGGTACGAATAATTATGATGATAACAATGCCGAAGAAATATCCGATGGTATTATTGCTATCGTGTACGAGATTCTTCGTCAGTCGCCGGACAGCAAAGTCCTCATCCTGGGTATCTTTCCCCGATTCGAGAAGCCTCACCCCAAACGTGCCATGCTCGCCGAAGCAAGTGCCCTTTCCTCCAAATTGGCTGACGGCGAACGGGTGTTTTATCTGGACATCAGTGATGCCTTCCTGGACGACGACGGCACGCTACCCAAAGAAATCATGCCGGACTTCCTTCACCCCAACCGCAAAGGCTATGGCATCTGGGCCGAAGCCATGGAACCCACCATCAAAGAATTACTAGGAGAATAGCTTGTGCCACAGTGCATCATACGAAACGGGTTTGCCCTGCTGGGCGCCATTCTTATCATGACCGGACACGCTGCAGCCGCTGACATCCAGCCCGGCGAAAGTACATCTGTCATTGCCCATCGAGGTGCCAGTGCCGATGCCCCGGAAAACACCCTGGCGGCATTTCGACTGGCAGCGGAAATGAATGCGCCTTGGTTTGAGCTGGACTGTACTCTCACTGTCGACGGCGACGTAGTGGTCATTCACGACACCACGATGGATCGTACTACGCCCCTTTCCGGGAAAGTCATCGAGACGCCTACGGCCCAGGTCATCGCCGCCGATGCAGGCTCCTGGTTTGACGCCAAGTTTGCCGACGAAAAAGTCCCCACATTGAAAGCGGTGCTGGAATATTCAAAAAATACCATCGGCGTGTACATCGAAATCAAGGACAGCGGCAACGACCATGCGCTGAATGAAAGTCTGTTCACCATGACAGAAGGCAACGACAGTCTGATTCCGAAACATAAAGACGAGGTGATGCGGCGTATCGAAGCCAGCGGCACCGTCAACCTGGAACTCACTCGAAAAGTGATACAGCTCGTACGCGATCACAACATGGAAAAAGAAATAGTGATTCAGTCCTTTTCCCCCGTCGTATGCGCCATCGCCCTCATCGAAGCCCCCGACTTGCGTACCGAATTCCTCGCGGCAGGCAGCTCAAGCAATCCAGAACAATGGCCCAACAACCAGCGATGGGTACGCCTTTTGAATGCCCACGGCTTCAACATCCATAAAGGGTTGGCCACCAAAGCGCTCATCGATGAAATGCACAAAGAAGGCCGCACCGTTGCCGTGTGGACCGTGAACGGAAAACGRGARATGCAAAACCTGTTCAACATGGGAGTAGATTTCCTCATTACCGACAGACCCGATGTAGCATTGGAAATTTTATCGAACTAATAGTTATAGCCTATTGGTMKTATCAAGAAGTGCTTGACAGGGGATAAGAAAATCGGTATTCTGCAGAGGACGGACGCGTCCGTCCTGTGCAGATCAGTATCTATTGGGAGAATTTCTTAATGATTACCGCCGAGTCGCCGCCTCTCCAAGCACAGGCTCCGAAGTGGACCGAAAAACAGGAGTCTATTCTCGCCGCCGCCGCCGTGATTTTTGCTGACCGAGGTTTTGCCAATACGGACGTGCAGGTCATCGCCGATGAGGCTGGAGTGGGCAAGGGGACGGTCTACCGTAACTTCGGTACCAAGGACGATCTTTTCTGCTCTACCGTGGATCGGGAGATCCACCTGATGACAGTGTATATCGACGAAGCATTTCGCAGCGAGGCCGATGCGCTGGACGGGTTACATGCGGTGATACGTTCCTACCTGAAATACTTCGACGAGCATCCCCAGCTAGTGGAACTCATCATTCTGGAACGCGCGATTTTTAAAGACCGCAAAGAATCAACCTACATTCAATATAGAGAACAAGTGAGGCCTTACTGGGAAAGTATCGTTCAGGGTTTAATTACGGAAGGCATWCTTCGCCCCCTGTCCGCGCAAGACATTTTCGCCCATATCAGCGACTCACTGTATGGTGCCATGTTTACTCGTCACTTTATGACCGATAAAGGATCCTACGAATCACAGGCTCGGTCGCTCATGGATATATTGTTTAACGGGCTGCTGGCGGAAGGACATCCAGCAATCCCCGACAAAATACAAAACGAAAAAAATCCGAACCAATAAAAACTAGGAGAGATAGCATGGCAGTGGTAACCAAAAAACGGGAATCGTATGTAACCGGAACTCGCGGACTGCGTCGGGACATTCCGCCTATGAAACTCTGGGAAAAAGCAARGAAACTGGGCATCTGGAATCCCAGAGACATCGATTTCTCCCAGGACACGGAAGATTGGAAAACCCTGAACGACAGACAAAAAGAATACGTCATGACCCTGGTTTCCCAGTTTATCTCCGGCGAAGAAGCCGTCACGTTGGACTTGCTGCCTCTCATGAAAACCGTGGCCGATCAGGGGCATCTGGAAGAAGAAATGTTTCTCACCACCTTCCTGTGGGAAGAAGCCAAGCACTTGGATTTCTTCAGTCGCGCCATCGAATCCTGGGGCGTAGACCAAACAGATCTGCAACGCTACTATCCCCCCTCCTACATGGGCTACTTCGGCGAGACCTTCCACCAGCGCATGAATGTTCTCTACGAAGACCCCAGCCCGGTCAACCTCATCCGTGCCTCCGCCACCTATAACATGGCCATCGAAGGCATCCTGGCTGAGACCGGATACTACAGTTGGTACCTGCTCATGGACCAGAACAACATTCTCCCCGGTGCACGGGAAGGCATCCGTAATCTTCAACTCGATGAATCACGACACATCGCCTACGGTGTGTGGCTCTGCTCCCGGCTCATTGCCGAAGACGCGTCCCTCTTCGACCACGTCAAAGAAATCATGGACGAAGGCCTGGCGTATCTCCAGCAATCCACTGTGGAGCAGATGGAAAAGTCCGGCGAGATTCCCTTCGACTACGACTACGGGCAAGTCATCGAATTCGGYATGTCCCAATACGCTAAACGCCTGGCACGAATCGAAAAGGCTCGAGGTAAAACCCTGGAAGAGTTATACAAAACCGGCGACGAATTCATCCACGAAGACACCGCGTTTTAAGTTCTATCAAGTAGCGATCTGAATGAAGAGGAGGCTGAACAACATGTTCGGCCTCTTCTTTTTTACTCAGCATTTACGATCATAGTCTAATAAGTAGAGCTACTCTTGTGTGAAATCCATCTACGTATTCGATAGCAGCAACGGAAAAAATCGCCCGCCCAACGGCTCCCCATGAGGAATAGCATCAACGCCATTCAACAGCGGCGCATCATCATACGAGCACACGCCGTCCCGCACCGCATTCAGCACCACCGCTCGCCGAGGCCGTTTACTGGTGTTGCCGAATGACCCATGCACCAGCAGCGGATGATGAAACGCGCACTCCCCCTTCTTCAATTCGATAGCTACCGGGTTATTGAGCCGCTCCCACTGCTCCTCGTTCAACGCCTTCTGGATAGCATCCATGTCCCCCGCCAACCCCGTGATGGGCAGTAGATCCCACGTATGACTGCCCGGCACATATTGCAAGCACCCATTCTCCACCGTGCTGTCGTCCAGCCCAATCCAACACGTCAGATGCTGCATGGGTTGGGTGCGCGTCCAATACGAATAATCCTGATGCCACGCCACCACCCCGCCGTCCCGCGCCGGTTTACAGAAAAGCTGGTCATGCCAGAAACGCACCGAACCCTCCAGCAGCTGACTCGCCGGAACGGTAAACGCCGGATGCCAAAGCACATCATGAAAACCTGCTCCAATTCGCCACGCGCCCAGGGCATGAAACAATACCGTGTTCGGTTCCGCCGATTCGTTGGAGTGATACTCGTACCACAATTCGCGACCTTCATGATCCGGACGAAAAAACCCYTCCAATTCCCCTCGCAGTGCTTCAACCTGTTCATCGGACAGCATGGGAATCCCCGCCACATACCCGTGTTCATGAAATGATGCCACCTGCTCCGGCRACAACATGTACTGTTCTCGATCCGCCGACCCTGTCAATCGAGGAAACAGATCGCTCACAGGTGTATGGGCTTCAGAAAGATCCCGTGGCAGCGTCATAGGTCTTATTCTCCTTGGTCAGTGATGCCGTCGTTATCCGCATCCGGAAATGGCAATACAAAAATCTGAATGAAATTTTCCCCGGCATAATTTTTCACTATTTCCCCCGAGGCACCCCGTGTCGACACCGGACGATTGAATGCCAGCATCGTTCCGTCCCACGAAATAGCCAGCTTCGCTCGCTCCGAACCCGTTCCCCGATCCGTCAGCCATGTCGTTTCACCGAATCGCGATCCCGGCTCCACACACACCGCCGCCACCCCGTTATCGCTCAGGCAAAGTATGGATTTCCCGGACGGGTGCCACCGTAACCCCGACTCCGTGCCCTTCTCGAAATACGTGGCCTGTTTCGCTGCGCCGGACCCGTCGCTGTTCACCACAAACACCTGAGATACCCCGCCCGAATCCTTGCCGTAAAATGCAATGCGCTTCCCATCCAGCGTTCCCCGCACAATACCCTCCGCCCAATCCTGCGTCAATCGTCGAATCGTCACACCCTTGGGCGGAGAAGGAAACCGATTTGCACCGCCACTGTTCGCCGACGTAATATCCACGCCCAGCGGCACGTCCGCCACGAACAACGACTGGGTATAATTCTTCCCATCCGCATCGCGCACCTTACCGATAAACGCCCGCATACGACCGTCTTTCCCCACCCACGAATCGCCCCACGCCTTCTCCAGTTCCCCGGGTTTCGACGTGCCCTTGGGTACCACCGGAACCAGCATAGCCACATAATGACTAGCCCCGCCCGGCGCATCCGCATGAGGCTCCATATAGCCCACCGTGCGGTCGTAYTSKKKYWGYAGAAAATCGTYGTASGTRAASCCGATGCGSTKKCCGTYCCACGWAWATTCGTGSCGATGCGTGCCGCCSCGATGKGCMCCSGGSRKYGTRTCSCGATCCGTMGCMAYGTCSCGAYRATCCAGCCAMKKCMKSACACCSGGTTCATCAATGGATACCCGCGCGCCAGTGCGATTGGGATAATCATATGGACCGCGCGCCGCAACTTCTTCCAGCGGCGGGCCGTGGATGAAAATCACTTCTGCGCGCGCATGATTGAACGATACGGCTCCGATACCCGGAGCAGGGCCGGGGGTGGAATATTCTTTGCCGATGACGGATTTTGTGGCTTCCAGGAGCGTGACTTCTTCGCCTGTTTCAATATTGACCATGTTGACGGATTGGCTGTTATGGATACCGAATTCAACCGTTTCACGGGTATCGTAACAAAGCCACTTTCCATCGGGCGAAAAATTATCGTTGTTATCCAAATCATGCCCCGTAGGACTAAAGGTAATCTGTTTTTCTTGGCTTATAGCGTTGGAACACACGAGTAATCCCCCCAACAAGATCGCACACCATTTCGTCATTGCGCTATACCTTATGTTTTAATCATATAGATTGCTCACGGACTTATTAGTCAGTATACCCGACTTGTGACCAATCACCAAGTTCTGCGTGAAAAGTACGAAAATAGCTCCTGAAATTGAATGTTGGCCCCTTTTTTTGCTCTAATGAACTATTGAATGGACATCATCCCAATGGGGTCGTGCACGGTAAAGTCACAAAGCAGTAGAGCGTATGAAAAAACAAATAGCGTACATAGCAGGCTTGGCACTTGTCGCAGGTTGCGTCAGTGGGCACCGAAGCACTCAATTGACTCCCGCGTTATACCGCCCTTCAACGGAGTTGGCTCAATTACAAAAAGACTATGCGGACGATATCTACCCTTTCTTTGAAGAATACTGTTTCTCCTGTCACAGCGAACGCCGCCATAAAGCCGAAGTGAATCTCGAAGCGGTAACGGAGCTTTCGGCTATCGGAGAGCACCCTGAGATGTGGGAACGGGTGGTGGCGATGCTGGACAGTGGCCAGATGCCCCCGGAAAAAAAGGATCAGCCGGAGGATGCCGATCGTGCGGCCATTATTGCGTTTATCGATGCGGAACTGGATGCCGCCACGCAGGCCATGCAGCCGGATCCGGGGCATATTACCGCACAGCGATTGAATCGTCAAGAATACGACAATACCATCCGAGATTTATTGGGCGAGAAGAAAAATTTTTCCCGCGTGTTTCCGGTGGACGATTCGGGTTATGGATTTGACAATATCGGCGATGTGTTGACCGTGTCTCCCTTATTAATGGAAAAATACATGAGTGCCGCCGAAGAGATTATCGAACGTGCCATGACAGGCCAAAGCAAAAGCGCTGACTCGGATACCGTTCCGAAAATTTTCCAATGCCAGCATACAACAGGCACGGATCATACGGATGAGTGCGCAAAAATATCACTGCAGCACTTCGCATCAAGGGCGTATCGTCGCCCGGTGTCCAATAGCGAAGTGCGTGACTTGATGAAACTCGTGGCCTTGGCGGAGGATGAGGGCGACGGCATTGAGTTCGGGATGAAACTTGCCTTGCAAGCGGTGYTGGTATCGCCTCATTTTTTGTTTCGCATCGAACAGGATCAGCATGCAGGTGATGCAACATCCCCTCGCTTCGTGAACGACTATGAACTGGCTTCCCGCCTGTCGTATTTTCTATGGAGCAGTATGCCCGACTCAACACTATTCACCTTGGCACGGAAGAATACCTTGCACGACCCCAAGGTGTTGAATGCGCAAATTGAGCGGATGATTGCCGATGAAAAGTCCAAGGCTTTTGTCGAAAACTTTACCGGGCAATGGTTAGAGTTGAGGAATTTAGCGATCATTGATCGCGACAAAAAGATATTCCCTGATTTTTCTCGCGCCCTGCGCAACTCCATGCGCAAAGAGTCCGAACTGTTTTTTGAAGCCCTCTTGCGCGACAACGAAAGCATCCTGAATTTTCTGGATTCGGATTTTACCTTTGTAAATGAAGTACTCGCCAAACATTACGGCATCGATGGAGTGACCGGAGAAGAACACCGACGCGTAAGCCTCAAAGGCGGACAGCGCGGCGGGGTGTTGACGCAGGGCAGTGTGCTGACGGTCACCTCGCGTCCCACGCGCACTTCGCCGGTGCTGCGCGGCGCGTGGGTCATGGCCAATATTCTAGGGGCCG
>NVWG01000171.1 GCA_002746185.1 Candidatus Hydrogenedentota bacterium | reverse complement strand
TGTACGTGGCTTCATTTTGCCTATCCGGGACAGGCGGAGTGGAAGCGGCGCATGGTGGAGGAAAGTTTCCAGCGAATCGGCAAGTTGGACGTGGATGTGGGCTGGGCCGACGATGCGGATTTCCGGTTGGGGTATCGGACGCGAGCCACCTTTCAGCATCGTGATGGGGCTTGGGGTTTTTTTGAATCCGGTTCGCATACGGTTGTGGATATTCCCGCGTGTCCATTGCTGCACCCCAAGTTGAATGCAGCGTTTGAATTACTGCGGGGAAGCAGGGCAAATCAATCGGTAGAAATAACGGTAAACCCCGAGGGCGACGAGGTGCTGGTGTGGACCAGCAAAGCGGACGCGAAATTAGAGACGTTGTTTCCCATGTACAACGCGGCTGGTTCCGGAACCAAGCGTCATCGTTTTATGTTCGACGGTATCCCGGTGGTCAATGGATTGTTCAGTCAGTCCAGCTTGGTGCTGAATCGGGTGCTGCGAAGGGAAGTAGAACGGCAGATAGGCGAACCTGCTTCGCTGCTGGATTTGTATTCGGGTACAGGCAACCTGTCACTGAAGTATGCCGAATCATGCCGGGTGGTGGGGATAGATCACAGCGGCCCGGCCATTATGGCGGCCCATGCACTGGAGCGGGGAGAATATCAGGTGGGCGATGAGACACGGTTTTCCGAGTTGATTCTACAGGAGCCGTGGGATGTGATTGTGCTGGACCCGCCGCGTACCGGGGCGAAACGTCTGCTTAAAGCTCTGGGCAAGGCCAAGGCGAACCGTATCGTGTATGTGTCTTGTGACCCAGCCACGCTGGCACGGGATGCAGGTCAGCTGGCGAAGACAGGCTGGAAATTGCGGGAGGCTGTCGCCGTGGATCTGTTTCCTCATACGGTTCATATCGAGACGGTTTGTCGTTTCGAGCGGTAGGCATACGGCGGGGTCATTGAATTTTCACCGGGTGTACGGTAGGATATTGCCTTTCATATCATGACAAATGAATCGGCTTTTTTTGTGACCACCCAACCACTTTCTGAAAAATCATCCATGGTCAGATCCAACACGACTCTGTTGTTTCTGATTACCCTGGCATTTTTCTTTATATCCGGTACCTGCGGTCTCCTCTACCAAGTGGTGTGGACCCGGAAATTGGTGCTTCTTTTCGGTACCACCTCCTACGCCGTGAGCACAGTCCTGTCCATCTTTTTCCTGGGTCTGGGCCTTGGAAGTCTGTGGGGCGGTCGATTGGCAGATCGAAGTAAACGACCGCTTTATCTCTACGGGATTTTTGAGATCATCATCGGAATTTGGGCCATACTCTTCATCGTGTTTATCGATGCGGGAGAATCTGCCGCATTGGGACTGCTCAAGATGGTCGAGTCATCCCGTGGAATGGGGATAGCACTCCGCGCTTTCATGGCCCTGGGATTATTACTGCTGCCCGTCACCCTCATGGGCGCAACGCTGCCGTTACTGAGTCGGTTCGTTACAGCCACAGGTCCCGTGCGTGGATTCCGCATAGGGACGCTATACAGCGTAAACACGTTCGGTGCGGTGCTGGGATGCGCCTTCACTGGATTCGTTTTGATAGCGGCATTGGGCTACACCTACAGTACGCTGGTAGGGGCAGCGTTGAATATCGTCATCGGCGTGATGGCGATTGGACTGGATCGCGCGGGGAAATTTTCGTTCGATCCGAATGATACGGTTGATGATGAGCAGCCTGAATCCGAATCAGAGGCACCTGTTTCGCGTCGGGTAGCTATATGGGTGCTGGTGGCGTTTGCCTGTTCCGGATTTTGCGCGTTAGGACTGGAAGTCCTTTGGACACGGCTGCTGACGATAATTTTTCTGGGCACCACGTATGCATTTACCACCATGTTGGCTACGGTACTCTGCGGAATAGCACTGGGCAGCGCGGTAGCTTCCTTAYGCGTGGAYCGGRTACGCAACAARGTYGCCGCTTACGGAATWATTCAGGTGCTGACGGGYGCATCCAGTATCGCTATGCTGGCTTATTTTCCTCACATGCCCGATCTGCTGAGTCAGGCTAAAGTGGATGCAGGTTTCGACTGGAATAAGCTGGTCTTTACCAAATTCCTGCTGTCGTTCGGCGCATTATTTATACCGACGTTCCTGTTCGGTATGTCCTTTCCCTTTGTAGTCAAAATTCTCACGGCGACCCAGGGCCATCTGGGTCGGGATATCGGACGACTCTATAGCGCGAATACGTTTGGCGGAGTAGCAGGGGCGTTGATTAGCGGATTTGTATTGATTCCTGTCATGGGTACGCAGTGGGGTATCGTAGCGTTATCTCTGGTGCTTGGGTTTACCGGTCTCATCCTCATCGCCGTTCAGCCGGGCTTGGCAGGGAGTCGCAAGGCACTGCGAGGCGGGCTTGGCGTAGCCGCTACTGCCATGGCTGTCATGATCATGCCTGCTGATGTGAGCCTGACTCTGAACCACTGGTTCATCCCCAAAGACCACGAAATCATTTATTACCGGGAAGGCGTGGAAGGGACGGTGGTGGTGTCGTCCGTGCAGAACGAGACCCACGGAACGGACCGGGTGTTGTGGATCAACGCCGTGCAGGCCACGGCATCCATCGAAAAAGGCGTGAAGATGAATCGCTTTCAGGGTTTCCTGCCGCTCCTGTTTGATCGCGATATTAACACGGCACTGTTCATGTGCTTCGGATCGGGTATTACCGCCGGGACCTTGTCCCAATCACCGTTGGAACGTATTGACGCCGTGGAAATATCGGAAGATGTATTAGGGGCCGCGCATTTTTTTAGTGCAGACAACTTCAATGTGTTGGAAAATGACAACCTGTACCCCATTATAGATGACGGACGAAATTTTCTGCTCACCACCGACAATAAGTACGATCTGATTACCTTCGAGCCTATGCCGCTGGCTCTGGCAGGGGTTTCTACGTTTTACACCAAGGAATATTATGAGCTGTGCCGGGATCACCTGACTCCCGGTGGACTGGTGTCTCAATGGGTACCGCTGCACAACGGATTAACGGTGGACCTGGTGAAGGATCTGGTACGCACGTTTGTAGAGGTGTTTCCTTATGCTACCGCGTGGTTTATCAATGCCGATCTGTTCCTCATCGGATCGCAAGAACCTCTGGCTATCGATTACGGAATGATCGAGCAGCGATTAGCGGAAAACGATGTTCTTCGAAATGGCCTTGCGGATGTGTATCTGAAAGATATCCCTGAGCTGCTGGCGTGTTATTTAATGGGTCGCGAAGAACTGATGAAGTTTACCGACGGCGCCACCGTCATGACCGATGATCGGCCCTGGGCAGAGTTCATGGCGCCAAAACTCATCTTCGAACGTAACGTGCCGCCGGCGCTGGAAGCGTTGACGCCGCACCTGGAATCTCCCGTGCCGCTGTTGACTCCCCTGGATCGACCAGACTGGGATGACATTGTAGCTGCGGTAGAACGACGGCATCGGGCGCATGTGCAGGATTTGGAGGGGCTGAAAATGTACTACGGGGGCATGGCCTTCTCGAAACCGGAAGTGCACTTTTTTAAATCCCTGGAAATCGATCCGAATGACTACAATGCCCAGTATTACATCTCCGAGGTACTGCTCCAGCGAGGGCGTATTTTTCTAGGCTGGGGTGATCAGATGGATGAGGTACGGGAAATTCTCTTCACCGCTCGCGAAGTAGCACCATACCGATCAGACGTACACCATCTACTGGGTGAATATTTCTATGAAATTGGTGATTTGGAGCATGCTGCGGAGAGTTATTCCGAATACTTGAGACTGGGCGGCACCGATCCCGTGGCCCAAGAACGCTCCCGCCAGAACTAACCCTTTACTCCCCCCATAATTTTTCGAGTTTTAGGCTAAAGATCCGTCCAAATCCGCCGATACACTAGAACAGAGAAAGTTTAAAAAGGTTGCAACATCCAATTGGAATACTGCGGATTGGATTTGTAAGTAGTTACAATTAAAGAACTTGCCTTTGGCTTGGCTGAGTAGCTAAGGAAGGTTAGACCGTATAATACGGCCCCCGAAAAGGCACTCTCCTCAACTCAAGGATGGGGAATAGGGAGTAAGATTATGATTGGAATACAAGGGATAGGCGGCGTACCAGAGCCGGCAGGTCCGAAACAGACACAGAGCCGGGACAAGACCCCTCCCGATGTCGCCACGACGGCGGCTGGGGATGGCGTGTCCATCAGTCCAGAGGCTTCGCAAGCGGCAACGGCAGGCGACATCGTGCGCCAGTCAAGCCAGCAAAGCGAAATTCGCCAAGCCAAAGTAGATCAGGCCAAGCAGAACCTGGAAGAAGGCACGTATAAAGTGCAAGAAGTGGTCCTGCAAGTGGCAGCCCGATTGAGTCAGTATATCGGCGACTAAAAATAGTGCTTAATCGTTCGTGTGCAAATGCGGACGCCAAGAGCGAGTGTGGACGGATCCGCACTCGCTTTTTTCTTTTTGTACGAAGCTAGATTTAGCTCAAATACTACGGAAGTAATTGTGATCATCAGATATCTTGCGAGAAAGACAAGTATTGTCTCATTTGAGATTGCCGCGCTGCGCTCGCAACGACAGTTTTCAGGATAGCTTTAGTAGGACCGTTGCAGACCCACTACCACTCCTTGCACGTCCAGTTCCGAGGCCGAAGCCATGATAGATTCCATAGCGGCGTTGGCGGGACGTAACTCCACCATATCCCCCTGAGGATAATAATATTTAGCCGTGGCATCCCCCTCGAGAAGCGCAACAATAATGTCACCGCGCCGGGCTTTCCGAGCCTGATCCACAATGATCACATCGCCGTCCAGAATACCCGCTTCGATCATGCTCTCGCCGTGGACGCGCAGCGAATATATATCTTCCCGCGCCATGGACTTATCCACCGGCGTGTAGTCCTCAATATTTTCTTCAGCCAGGATGGGACTCCCCGCCGCCACATGCCCCAGCAGCGGCACCATACCCGCCTGCTGCTCCTGATAGAGTCCCGCAGCGGCCTTGGTAGAGATACGAATACCCCGCGCCTTGGAACTGCGCTCGATGTACCCCTTTTTCTCCAGCGCGATAAGGTGATCGTTCACGCCGTTGGTGGAGTTGATTCCGAAGTTCGTACCAATCTCCGCGATAGTGGGCGGATACCCGTCGTCCCGGATAGATTCGATAATGAACCCGAGGATATCTCCCTGGCGTTGCGTTAACCCCTTGGCCATGTTCGTGCGCCCCCTTATGCTGAATATTTGTTGTCTGAATGCATGTTCAGCATATTATCCACGGGAACCCCCGGCTTGTCAATGTTTTTCTCAAAGAGACAAATTTCAGTCAATATTTATGGGATGTAAATTTACAAGACCTATTGTTTCCTGCTCCATGCTCAGTGATTCGGTATCCGACTCGGCGCAACATTCCCGTATATAATATATAGGAGCCCCTGCGGGTCGGGCGGGTGGCTCGGTCAGGAGTCCGGCCACAGCAAGTTTAAGAGTTGTAAGCCAAATTCTGTAGGGGCGGTTCGCGAACCGCCCGCTTTAATGGACTCACAGCCGAGGGCGGCTGTGCCACACTTGGGTTATCTGAGTAATCAGCGGCATCTGCGGATAGGGCAATTTAGTACTCCGGCAAGATTGCCGCACTTCGCTCCGCTACGTTCGCAATGACATGGTTGGCGGGTTTGTGACAGGAATTACTTCGACGGAGGATAGAGGGAGTGATAGGTGGCGTAGTGGGCGAGGATACGTTTGACGTAGTTTTGGGTTTCGGCGAAGGGGATTTTTTCGATGAATTCGGTGATGGGCATGCCTCGGAAGCGTCGTCGCCATTTGTCGCAGTTGCCGGGGCCGGCGTTATAGGCAGCCAGGGCGTAGACCAGATTCCCTTCGGAGCGATCCATCATACGGCGTAAGTAGGCCGCGCCCAGGCGCAGGGAGTTGCGGGGATCGGACAGATCGCGGGCGGCGGATCGGGGTACCGTGCCGTCCACGTTGGCGAGCCAGGTGGCCGTGGCGGGCATGAGCTGCATAACGCCGGAAGCACCTGCGGAGGAGCTGAGGGCTGGTCGGTATGTGCTTTCCTGCCGCGCTACTGCAAGGATGAGGTAAGGGTCCAGGTTGTATTCTTTCGCCAATGAGGTGGTGAGTTCCCAGTAGGCTTGGGGGTATCGGACGCGTAGACGATCCAGGGTTTGGGTGCCGTCATCGTTGACGCCGAAGTTGTAAGCATCGGCGTATTGCATGGCGGTGTAGGCGGTGCCTGCTTCGCCCATGCCGCGATAGAAGAGAGCCGGGTCGGCGTGATTGGCGAGGGCCTCGCCCAGCGTGACGGCTTCCCATTCGGCTTCCGGGTAGCCCCGGTTGGCGAAGAAATTCAGGCGCACATAGCGGGGATCGGTTTCCATAATATCCAGTGCGGAACGGGGTGCTTCATTCTCCATGGGAATAGGGAGGACGATGGATTGGTTGGGGGTGATTTTAAGTTTGACGATGTGCTGCGTATCCGGATCGCCAAGACGCTGCAGTTCTTCCTGGGCACGGTGACCGTAGTAGTTCGTCAGGCCAGTTTTGACTGCGAGGCGAAAACGGGCAGCGGCATCTTCCGGCTGCTTCGCATCAAGGAGAATGGCTCCGGCCCAAAATGCGCTCTCGGGGACGGCGGCGCTGTTGGGGAATTGACTGGTCACCTCATCGAAAATAACCAGTGCTTCGGATCGTCGATTGCCTTCCCGGAGCAAACGGCCTGCATCCATGAGGGCATCGGCAGCCTTGCCGTTTTCAGCATGATCCTGTGCAACGGATTTCAGGATACGCACCGCATCATCGAGACGATTGGCCTTCTTGTAGCCTCGGGCAATTCGGCGCAGGGTGGAAACGGTATCGTCGGAATGAGGATAGGCTTTGGCCATACGCTGGGCAACGGCTTCGGCTTCGATTATCTTGTCCGCCTTGATAAGGGAGATAACGGTGTACAGCATGGCGGCCTGGGCCCAAGAGGTGGTGGGCTGATCGGCGGCCAGTTCCCGAAGCATGCGTCGCCCTTCTGCGTCGTTGCCTACAGCTATTTGGAGTCGAGCGGACAGGTGTTTCCATTGGGTTTGGAGATTGGGGGCGGTGACCCATGCGGCAGGAATGGACGCGGCGACTTTTCCTGCTTCCTTATATTTGCTGGAGCGCAGAAGGCCCAGCGCGGCGGCCATGCGATCCTCGGCCCAGTCAGATCCGGCGAGGATGCGGGAAGCCTCCAGTCGTTTCGCATACCATGCGGTGGATTCCGTGACAGAGCGGAAGTAGGCGTACCCGGCTTCTTTTTCATCCTTGATGTCCAGGCGCGTTTCCGCTTCCTGCCAACGGTAATCGCCAAGCCACCAGATGTTGGCCTTGAAGGGGAGTGCTTGTCTGAAATGAGGGAGCGCGTCTTCGTATTGTTTCTGCTTCTTCAGGAGTCGAGCCAGTTCACTGTGTGCGTATGGAATCCAGGGACCGGCTTCGGCAGTTTGGAGAAAGGCGTTCAGCTCGCGAATAGCACCGTCGGGATCGCCTGCGATGGATCGGCAAGCGGCGGCGCGGATACGTGCATAAGGGGCCAGATAGGGATCGGTTTCGGCACATTCCAGATACGCAGACATAGCATCGGCATACTTACCTTCCCGTTCCAGGTCATGGCCGCGTTCATAGAGTCCTTCCCCGGTGAGCGCGGAGACGGAAACGGCTAGCAGCGTTATCAAAGCCCCCAAAAATGTACTCCCCTTCGATTCTTAGTCGTTTCGACCATCAAGCCCGGTCTGGATTACCTGCGACAATTTAACCTGATGCACTATATGTTTAGGCGATCCGAGAAGATTATTTTTTTCATTTGGATCTTCCAGCACATTATACAGCGCATTACTGTCAACCTCTGTCGATTCTATCAGTTTGTATCGTTCGTTGCGAGCATATCGGGTGCGGGAATCCCATTGGGCGCAGACGGTGTTCCTTTTCGGTGCATGAGTATCGGCAAGATGTGATGCCAGACTCCTTCCTCTTATCCCCGGACCGGGATCCAGGTTGCATAATTCCAGGATGGTAGGGGCCAGATCAGCCGAGGTGGTGAGGGCTGTGTCGGTTTCTCCGTGACGTTGCCCGGGTGCTCCGGAGATGATAAATGGTACACGCAGATTACGTTCTGAGGGTTGGTCATCGCCCTGTGCCCAGTCGATTCCTCGGAGTCCCGAGTAGATGATGGTATTGTTGGTGTGGCCTCGACTGCTCAGCGTGGCGAGGATACGACCGATCTGATTATCCAGATGGGTGATGAGGGCGTAATAGTCGGCAAGTTCATTTCGGCATGTCTTTTGTGCATCAGGCGGGAGCTGGCCGACTTTCGGAGGAAGAGTGAGTGTGTCTGGATTATATTTGCTACGCCAAGGCATGGGCGGATCGAAGGGGCGCTGTGGATGGTTGAAACTGAGGTACAGGAAGAAGGGCGAGCGGGTGTCTTGCAGAAAGCGGACGGCTTGGTCACCGATATTTGTGGAGATGCAGTCAGTTT